>DASVVZ010000422.1:0-8843 GCA_036389875.1 Pyrinomonadaceae bacterium | reverse complement strand
CATCGCGAACCTGTACACGCAGGCGGGCAGGGGGCGAGAGGGCGTAGAGGCGGCGCGTAAAGCTTTGGAGATGGTTCCGCCTGGACAGCAGCAGTTCATGAACGCGGCCCTCCTGACGCTGGCTTCGGCGCAGGAGCGCGCTGGCGACATGAAGGGCTCGGAGGCATCCATTCGCCGCGTGCTCGAAAAGGAGCCGGACAACGCGACCGCGCTTAACAACCTGGGCTACTTTCTGGTGGAGCGCAACGAGCGATTGATCGAAGCGCTCGAAATGATTCAGCGGGCCGTGCGCGCCGAGCCCGCGAACTCCTCTTTTCTGGACAGCCTTGGCTGGGCCTATTTCAAGCTTGGCAGGCTGGACGAGGCCGAGCGCAATCTGAAGGAGGCCGCGCGCCGAGACCCGACTTCCTCCACCATTCATGAGCATCTGGGCGATGTCTTTCAGAAGCAGGGCAAAGCGGCGGAAGCCCGCGCCGCGTGGCAAAAGGCCCTGACGCTCTCAACGAACGAGGACGAGACGGCCAGAATAAAGGCCAAGCTCAGCGGCAAGGGCAGGTAGCCGCGCTTTCCACGCGCGCAATGAAATCGCAAGAATGACGGGCGATAAATTTCGTTGACAAGCCGGTGCGTGATTGTGTCTAATTTAACTGCTAGCCCCGTTCTGCCAGCAGAACGCCGAGCGAGCATCTTGGTTCTTTTGTCAATTTAAGTCTCGATAAAGGCAAACCTGCCGCGAGGCAGGGACGCAAAGCCGTGAATCTCCAAACGGGGAGAAGCCATTCTCTTTCTCCGTTAGAGATTGTCTGGTTGCCGAAGGGCAGAAGAAAGCTCTCAAAGCTTTACGTTATCTTCAGCAGACCTTTCTTCCCGACGCAGCCGAACAAGCCACAAGCGTTACAACCTTTATCCGTATCTCAAGGCCGCAGAGCCGGGCGAATCAACGCGCCCTGTCTCTCAGGCAATGGGTAAGCTGCGCGTTCTGATTTTAAGAACGCAGGGCAGCGAGCCGTCACCGACTAAAGGCACTCCCGCAGCGATGCGGGTTCGCAAAGCCAGGAGTCTCTCCCCCCAGGAGATAGTCCGGCTACCGAAGTGAGGTTCAAGCAATGAAGAGCAGACGGATTGCCGCAAGGCACAGTACACACTCATCTTTTTACACCCGAACATTCAGGATATTCACTCCAGCACTCGTAATTCTGGCAACAGCCATCGCCGCACACGCTCAGACGGCGAGGCAGCCCAGGCCCGTCCCGCGACTGGTAAGCTCGTCAAGGCAGGTTGTAACTCAAGCGCCGAGGGCGCGCCTGATTGCTTCCATTCCGATGTCGCAGATTCCAGACGCGAGCAGGGTCGCAAACACGCGTACGAATTCATCCAGTCCCGTCACAAGCTACACGAGCGGAGGCAGCTTCGCGGGCGCATCCAGCCTTGAGAGGCGCGCTTTCGACCTTATCAACACAGAGCGCCGCCAGCGAGGCGAATCGCCTCTACAGTGGGACGCAGAGTTGTCACAGCTTGCGCGCCAGCACTCGCTCAACATGGCCCGCTCCGGCGCATTGGGTCATACAGGGCCTGACGGGCGAGGCATGGCCGAGCGCGCACGCGCCATGGGCATTCGCGGCTGGCAGGTTCTGGGCGAGAACGTCGCCTTCAATCAGGGCTTCGACGACCCAAGCGCCTTTGCAGTAGAGCGCTGGATGGGCTCTTCAAAGCACCGCGCGAACATTCTCAACCGGCAGTTCACGCGCTCGGGCATTGGTGTTGCGCGTGCGGCTGATGGTAGCATCTATTTCACGCAAGTCTTCGTGAACTGAAATAGACCGCTTCCTGAATTCAAAATCATTAAGGGGCGGTCGGCGCTTTTATCAAAAGGGAAAGGCTGGCCGCCCCTAAGTGTCTCTACGCTCCTTTACGCTCCCCGCTTACGCCAAGATCAACTGGCGGCTGCACGTTCTGGGCCGGCGCGCCGACGGCTATCACGAGCTTCGCACAATCTTTCAGACCGTCACGCTGCACGACCGCCTGAGCTTTGCTTCAAGCGGGGACGAAAGGCTCTCTCTGACCTGCGACGAGCCTGCGGTTCCGGTCGATGATAGAAACCTTGTACTGCGCGCCGCGCACGCCCTGAGAGAAAAATATCAGCTTAGGGAAGGCGCAAGGCTTCATCTGGAGAAACGCATTCCGGTGGAAGCGGGCCTGGGCGGCGGCTCAAGCGACGCCGCGGCGGCGCTCCTGGGCCTGGCCGCGCTCTGGCAGGTAAAGACGAACAGGCAAGAATTGACGGAGATAGGCGCGCGGCTGGGCGCCGATGTTCCTTTCTTTTTCACAGGCGGAACGGCGCTCGGCACCGGGCTGGGCACTGTGATAGAGCCGCTTGAGGACGTTCGGGCAGAGCATCTTCTGATTATCAAGCCGAGCGCGAAAGTCTCCACCCCCGAGGCTTATAAAGCCTTAAAGCGCCCCGCCTTGACAAAGGAAGAGGGCGACATTATCCTTTCTATTTCTCGTCGAGAGGCGCGAATACGTGATTCGCTACACGAGGTGCTGCACAACGATTTCGAGCGGGCGATTTATGCTTTGCACCCGGAGATCGCCGAAGCTCGTCTGGGCTTAATCGAGCACGGAGCACTGGGGGCGCTGCTGGCTGGCAGCGGCGCGAGCGTCTTTGGTATCTTTGAAAATGAAGAAGCGCTTGGCCGGGCCAGAAGCAGTTTAGAGGCCAGACCGGGCTGGCGCGTCTTCAGTTCGGCGGCGCTTGGTCGAGACGATTATCTCAGAGCGTTAGGCAAGTGCGCCGCACTCCTACAATAGTGACATTGGGGCGTCGCCAAGTGGTAAGGCACCGGTCTTTGGATCCGGCATTCGTAGGTTCGAATCCTTCCGCCCCAGCCAAATGTTGAGTCCCGAATCCCGAGTCCAAAGTCCTGAAAGGCAGAGGGGGCGTGCTGGCTTGGGACGCGCGGACTTGGGTCTTGCAGACTCTTTATGGGAACAACCGGCGGCATAAAGGTCTTTTCGGGTAACGCCAACAGGGCTCTGGCGCAGGAGATTTGCCATTTTCTGAGCTGCGACCTGGGGCGCGCAATCACCGAGCGATTCTCGGACGGCGAGTTTAACTTTCAGATTGACGAGAACGTGCGCGGCGGCGACGTATTTATAATTCAGCCCACGTGCCCGCCCACGGACGCCAATCTGATGGAGCTGCTCGTCATGCTGGACGCCTTCCGGCGCTCATCGGCAGAACGCGTGACGGCTGTGATCCCTTATTACGGTTACGCGCGCTCGGACAAGAAGGACAGGCCGCGCGTTCCCATCTCGGCCAAGCTGGTGGCGAATCTGATAGCGGTCGCGGGCGCGCACAGGGTGCTGACCATTGACCTGCACGCTTCGCAGATTCAGGGCTTCTTTGACATTCCCGTCGATCACCTTTTCTCTGCGCCCGTCATGATAGGCCATTACCAGCAGAACCCCATGCCTAATCTGACGGTCGTAGCGCCCGACACGGGCGGCGCTGAACGCGCGCGCGCTTACGCCAAGCGACTCAACGCAGAGCTTGCTCTGTGCGACAAGCGGCGCGAGAAGGCTAACGTCGCCGAAGTGATGAACGTGGTTGGCGACGTGCGCGGGCGAAACTGTTTGATTGTTGACGACATGTGCGACACGGGCGGATCTTTGACCAAGGTGGCGAAAGCTTTGAAGGAGGCGGGCGCGGAGAGGATTCACGCCTGCTTCACGCATCCCGTGTTGTCCGGGCGAGCGGTTGAGCTTCTGGCTCAATCCGACATAGAGCAGACGGTCGTCACCAACACCATCCCCCTGCACGAACGCACGTGCGAGTTGGAGAACATAACGGTACTTAGCATTGCGCCTCTACTGGCGAAAGCTATTAAGTCGATCCACGAGGAGACAAGCGTCTCTTCGCTCTTCGTATGAAGGGCAAACACTGAAAGCCGTAGCACTCAGCAGTCAGTCATCAGCTTTCAGCCGAACAATTGAATTAAGCAGGACGCGTAGGTCTTCTGACAGGATTCCATGTGGAGTCCTGTCAGACCTTGCTCATGCTTTTCGCTGACTGCTGATAGCTGGCTGCTATTTGCTTATTTGAGGGAAAGAATCATGGCAGAAAGAAATGAGATAACGGTTCGCGCACAGTCGCGCGAGGGTCGCGGGAAAAATGATGCGCGTCGCACGCGGCGCGAAGGATTGGTGCCGATCACGATTTACGGCGGCGAAGGCGAATCCGTCTCGGCTGTCGCTCCCCTGAGCGAGCTGGCCGCGATCCTTCGCTCCGAAGCCGGGCACAACAGCATCTTCACGATTGACATAGAAGGCGTAGGCGCAAGCGAAGTGATGTTCCAGGATCGACAGATCGACCCTGTGCGTGGCCGGCTGGTTCACGCGGATTTGCGCAGGCTCGTGCGCGGCCAGAAGATGGAATTCACCGTTCCTATTCACTTGATTGGCGAGCCCGTAGGCGTGCGCGAAGAGAGCGGCGTCCTCGAGCAGGTGCTGCGCGAGGTGGAGATTCGCTGCGACCCGCGAAACATCCCGGACTCAATCGACCTGGACGTCTCGAACCTGGGCGTTCACGACCTGCTCCACGCTTCGGATATTCCCCAGGACGAGAACATAGAGATTCTGGCCGCTCCTGACACGGTCATTGCGACCGTGAGCGTCGTGCGCGAAGAGCCTGTCGAAGCGCCCGTCGTAGAGGAAGCGCCCGCCGAGCCGGAAGTAATCGGCAAGGGCAAGAAGGAAGACGAAGAAGAGGGTTAAGCCGGTTTTCGGTAAACAGTTTTCAGTTTTCGGCAAAGAACAATCTGCTTTTAACTGAAAACTGAAAACTCAGGACTGGAAACTGCCTTATGTTAGTCGTCGGGCTTGGCAATCCGGGTGCTCAGTACGAGTGGACGCGTCACAACCTTGGGTTCATGCTGGTTGACCTTCTGGCGCGCGAGCGCGGCGTGCAGGTCAAGCGCCTTGAATGCCGCGCACTGGTCGGTCAAACACATGTGGACGGCGAGCGCGTGGAACTGGTCAAGCCGCAGACCTACATGAACCTGAGTGGCGAATCGGTCTCGTGCCTGCTGGCGAAAGAGACGCGCTCCTCTGAAAGCCTGATCGTCATCAGCGATGATTTGGCCCTGCCCTTCGGCACGATTCGCCTCAGGCCGAAAGGTTCTGCGGGCGGCCACAACGGGTTGAAGTCCATCATCGCGGCCTTGGGGACGGAAGAGTTCATGCGGCTGCGCATAGGCATCAAGCCCGAACACCCTTTGAGCGACACGCGCCGCTACGTGCTCGAAGAATTCCCGAAACGGGAGCGCGCGGAGGTCGAAAAAGTTTTAGAGCGCGGGGCCGAGGCCCTACGCACCGTCATCAGCGACGGAATTGAAAAAGCAATGCAGCAATACAACTAAGTTTCCGGTTTTCAGTTTTAAGAAAAGGACGACCTGCTTTTACTGAAAACTGAAATCTTAAAACTGTTAATTTCCTTCTTGCTTCACTTCTAAAGGTGAAGCTGGACATCCGAGAGGAGGATGATTTTGGCGAATCAGAGAACTTATGAGGTGATGTACATAGTGGATACCGAAGTGTCCACGGATGACTTCACACGTTTGAGCGAAACCCTTCAGCAGATAATCACTGAACAGGGCGGAACCATCACGAAAACCGAAGACATGGGCCGCCGTCAGCTTGCATATCCCATCAGCCACAAGAACGAGGGCCACTACATGCTGCTCGAAATTGACGGCACCGGGCGCGAGATAGCAGAGCTTGAGCGCCGCATGCGCGTCAACGACCAGATAGTGCGCTACCTGACCGTGCGCGTTGACGAAGACCGCCAGCGCGCCGAGAAGTTCAAGGCCAAGCGTGCGCGAAAAGCCAGCAAGCGCCCCGTCGGCGGCGGCTCAAGAGGCGGTGGCCGCAACGTGGAGCGCGCCAGCAGCAGCGTCGCACCGGCAGTCGCTGCCCCGGCGGAGGATATGGAGTCATAAAAGATGAAAGCCACAGCTTTCATCTTTAGAAAAGGAAAGATTATGTCTAGCAACTACTCGAATGATATGGATCGCGGTTTTGATGACGGCGAAGGCGGCGGAGGCGGCGGAGGCGGACGGCGCGGCGGCGGTGACCGTGACCGCGACCGTGGCGGAGATCGCGGCGGGCGCGGAGGCGGAGGCCGGCGCATGCACCGCCGTAAGGTCTGCGGCTTCTGCCGTGAGAAGATTGACCTGATTGATTACAAGGACGTGAAGCTGCTTCAGGGCTTCGTCCCGGAGCGCGGCAAAATCTTACCGCGCCGCATCAGTGGAACCTGCGCTACGCATCAGCGCATGCTGGCCGAAGCCATCAAGCGCGCTCGTAACATAGCGCTCTTGCCCTACGCCACGGACTAAATAAAAGGAGGAGAGAAAAGAGATGGCACACACAAACGTCCTCCTGCGCGAAGATATTGAGGACTTGGGCGCTCGCGGCGAAATCGTACGCGTCCGCTCCGGCTACGCGCGCAACTACCTTCTGCCCAGAAAGCTCGCCGTGGAAGCGACGGCCAGCAACGTCAAGCAGATTGAGCAGGAGCGAAAGGCGCTCATGAAGAAAGAGTCCGCAGAGCGGGCCACGGCCGACATACAGGCCGAGCAGCTTCGCTCGCTTCGCCTGAGCTTCGAGCGAAAGGTCGGCGAGCACGGGCTCCTCTACGGCTCCGTGACTTCCATGGATATAGCTGAAGCGTTGAAGGAGCGCGGCTACGAGATTGACCGTCGTCGCATCACTTTACGCGAAGCGATTAAGGAGACGGGCGACTACGCGGTTCCCATTCGCCTGCACAGGGACGTGACGGTAGAGATTCCCGTCGTCGTCATGGGTGAAGGCGGCGCGGCCCAGGCTGCCGCGGCTGAGAATAACGCGGCCGCGCCTCCAGCGGAAGCCGCGCGCGAAGACAACGCCGAAGGCTCACCGGCTCCGGGCGAAGAGTCCGCGGCAGTGGTCGAATAGCGGAAAAATTTGTCAGCGAGGCGCGCGCGGAAGAGAATTCGTTGTCGTGCCTCCGAGTCATGTAGTATAGTCACGGCTGCAAGCCGGGCTTGACCCGACAGTTGGGTTTTGACACGGCTTGCAGCCGTTATTTTTGTCTTTTTCCACAGGCTTTCCTTTTCAAGATTTAAATTCGTTCTCCCGAAATGGCAAACTTCGTCGCCGATACCGCACGCGATCAGCTTCTCGAACGGCCACTGCCGAACTCTGCCGAGGCCGAGCGCGCAATCCTGGGCTCCGTCATACTGGACAACGGGCTGATCAGCCAGGCCATAGAGCTTCTCAAGCCGGAAGACTTCTACGTTCCTTCGCACCGCCGCACCTTTGTCGCGATGATTTCGCTCTTCGAGCGCGGCAGCGAGATAAATCCCATTCTGGTAGGCGAAGAGCTGCGCCGCGAAGGCGAGCTGGAATCAACCGGCGGCATCACCTTCATCACCAACCTGACCTACGGCTTGCCGCGTTTCACCAACATAGCGCATTACGCCAAGATAGTGCGCGACAAGTCCATGCTGCGCCAGCTCATCAAGGCCACGAACAAGATAACAAGCGAGGCGCTCGAAGAAGAGGACGAAGCGGAAGTCATACTTGACCACGCCGAGCAGATGATATTTGCCCTGGCGGACGAGCGCACGCGCCAGGGCTTCTCGCACGTGCAGCCCGTCGCACACAAAATCCTGGACAAGGTTCAGGAGATGGCCGGACGCACGGCCATGCTCACGGGTCTGACCACAGGCTTCAACGAGCTGGACACCATGACCTCCGGGCTACAGCCCGCGGACCTGATTGTCGTCGCCGCCCGCCCGTCAATGGGAAAGACAAGCTTCGCTTTGACGCTCGCGCAGAACGCGGCGATTCATGCACAGGCGGTGGTCGGCGTCTTCTCGCTGGAGATGTCCAAGGAGTCACTGGTCATGCGTATGCTCTGTAGCGAGGGGCACGTTGACGCCCATCGCTTCCGCACCGGCTTTCTGTCGCGCGACGAGTGGGGAAGACTGGCGGGCGCTCTTGGCCGGCTGGCGGAGACAAGGATTTATATTGACGACACGCCCGGCATCTCAGTGCTTGAGATGAGGGCCAAGGCACGCCGCCTGGCAACCGAGCAGAAGAGGCTGGACCTCATTATAGTTGACTATCTTCAATTGATGTCAGGCTCTTCGCGACGCACGGAATCGCGCCAGCAGGAGGTCTCGCAGATTTCGCGCGAGCTGAAGGCGCTGGCCAAAGAGCTGAACGTGCCGCTGATAGCGCTTTCGCAGCTCTCTCGCGCCCCTGAGTCGCGCACGGACCACCGCCCGCAGCTGGCAGACCTTCGCGAATCCGGGGCGATTGAGCAGGACGCGGATGTGGTGGCGTTCATCTACCGCGAGGAGCAGTACAACCGCACGGAGGAGAACGCAGGGATAGCGGAGATACTCGTCTCCAAGCAGCGCAACGGCCCTACCGGAACGGTCAAGCTGGCCTTCCTCAAAGAGTTCACAAGGTTCGAGAACATGTGGCGAGAATAGCAGCGCCCCGACTCCGCCGCTTAGTAAGCTATGTCTGAAGACAAAAGGGATGTTGAGGCCGCCGGAGATGTGGAGCCGTTTGCCAGCCGTCCCACCTGGGCGGAGATAAATCTTCAGTCGCTCGCGGAAAACTTTCAAGCCATACGCACGCGCGTCGATTCCCACGTGAAAATCATGGCAGTCGTCAAGGCGGATGCCTACGGGCACGGGTCTGTGGAGTGTGCCAGGGCGTTGTCAGGCGAGGGAGCCGATTGGTTCGGCGTGGCCCTGCCGGAAGAGGCTATAGAACTCAGAGAGGCT
>DASVVZ010000421.1:0-6995 GCA_036389875.1 Pyrinomonadaceae bacterium | reverse complement strand
CCCAATACGCCCCAGGACGGCAAGATAGGCCCTAGCGGGCTGACCCTGGCTCTAACAAAGATTACGGTCAACGAGCAGCCGGGCACCACCGAGATGACGATTACAGAGACGACGACCACAGGGACCGGCACTACCAACGTCGGTGTTCTGACTTATCCGCTGGCGAAGTTCCCCGCGCAATTCGACGTAGGCCAGCTTATAGCCACCCCGCCGTCAATCCAGCAGGGACAGGACACCATGCTCTCCTGGAACGGCTCTGGAGGCGCAACCTACGAGCTACAATACGTAGACGCTGACGGCAATACTGTGACCATCACAGAGACTATGGGCGGCCAGCCGCTGCCCCCCACGGGAAGCTACACGATAAGTAATCTACAGGCGACCACTACCTTTACTCTGATAGTCTCGGTCACTCTGCCGGGACAGGACGCTCCGGCTACTTTCCAGAGACAGGCAACGGTCAGCGTAGCCATCCATCCGGTGAAGATAATCAGCTTCACTGCAAACCCGCCTCTGGTTTACGGCGAGAATAACGGAGTGCCCGTGACGTTGGCATGGGATGCACCGTTCGCCAACCAGTTTCTATTGAATAACAACATCGTGACGGGTACGAGCGCAACAGTGCCTGTCAACAACCAGACCACGTTTACGCTTGAAGCCACTGGGTACAACGGGCCGGTTTACGAGTCGCTCACCGTCCCCGTTGAAGACATCAACCTGAAGGTGTGGGTGGACGAAGGAAACATCCACTGTAGCTTCGGGGCGAACGCCGGAAGCTATGGCATTAACTTCACAATCAGCCTTGTGAGTGGCAATACGACCACGGTTGTTACCACCGAGTCCCTGATTTCGTTGGGCCAGCCCCTGGTGATACGGGTCGGCATGAGCGGTGACCGGTTTCCACAGGGCATGACGGTTTCAAATGTCGCCGTCCAGGTGTCGGGCTTCCCCTCCGGCGCTATCACAGCCACTTATAGCCCTTAGCGCGAGGCGCGAAAGTAAAAGAGTGAAGCGCGACTGGGTTTGCCTCCCGCGTTCAGGCGCGCTTCACTCTTCTCTCTGCCGGAACCTGTGCTCGTCTTCTCAAAAACTCAGGCGCTCGCTTCCTGTCCCTTCTCCATTAACTGCCGCCCCAAGCTACCCGCGTCGAAGTAGGCGCGAAAGCGGGCGATGAACTCACCCTCTATCTCCAGTATGCTGACGCCGTCGTACCGTATGGGGCTGCCGTCGGCGGCGGTTCCCTCCGTGGTCCACTCAAGCGCGGCGAGCTTCTCCGTAGTGAAGACGTTGCGGAAAGTTGACTTCACCTCGCCGAAAGTCTCTCTGTACTTCGCGCCCCAGAACTCGCGAGCCCCGTCTCTGCCCTTGAACTTCTCGGGCGAGACCACATTGCCGACTTCGCAGTCGGGCGCGAAAAGCTTCACGATGCCGTCCAAATCACGCTCGGCTTCGAGCCCGCCGAGCGCGTCTATGAACTGTCTCACTATCTGTTCTGACATCACTTCTATCCTCCTTAATCCTTTTTTCAGCTCACGCGCCGGGATGTGTGAGCGTGACTATAAACTCTTCCAACTGACTAAAACTCTTCGCGTGCAGGTCCGCCGGTAGACGCCTTCGCACCTCCGCGTCGGCAAAGCCTGCGCCGCCCAGCACCACCAGCGCCCCGCGACGCTCCGCCTCGCGATGAAACTCCGCGTACTCTCGCGCGGCTCTATCCAGTCCGTTCAGGACGGTCGAGGCCACGCAAACCACTCGCGGCTGAAATCTCTCAAGCGCTTCCTTTAGAGCGTGGAAGGGCATGCTCAATCCTAAGTTCAGGACCTCAAGCCCGGATGCTTGCAGAGTGATGGCGGCAATCTGAACGGGGAACTCGTGAAAGTCATCCTCTATGCTGCAACAAAGAGCGAGCATACGGTCTTTTACAGCAGTCCTCAGCAACGATTGAAGATTCTGAAGCGCCGCCATAGCGGTGCGCGTAGCCAGATGCTCCTGCGCAATCGTCAACTCGCCTTTGTGCCAGAGTTCCCCCACGCGGCGCATAGGCGGGCAGAGAATTTTATCCGCTATGAAAGCCGCCCTCTGCCCGCGAAGGTATAGATTGACTATCAGCGCGGAGACCTCTTCTTCGCGCCCGTCCAAGAGAGCATCGAAGGTCGCGTCGGCCAGCGACTCCTCGCTCACAGGAGCCTTCGATTCCGCTTCCTGTAGCTGCTCGTCTGCCCGCGCTATTAACGCTCTTTTGATACCGCCCGCACGCTCTTCGCTGAGCCTAGTGCGCTTGAAGGCGGCCACGTCTTCGGGCCGGAACCTTCTGTGCCCGCCGATCGTCCTGGCCGTAGGCAACAGACCCCCGTCAGCCCAGCGCTTGACCGACGCTTCGCTCACGCCCAACAGCCGCGCAACCCCCTTGCTGGTTAAATTCTTGCCCGGAACCTTTGTCATTCGTTTATGGATTAACTTTAACCCGGATTCTAGCAAAAGCGACGCATGAAGGCAAAGAAAATCCGCTCAAAACGCGCAATAATCGAAGATACAGCCGAATTAAATAAGTTTGATAACTGGATATATAGTGGATCTCTTTTACGAATCGTTCAAATCGTTCGGAAAGATTTAGCCGGAAACTATGGCTGGAATCCGGAGCCGAATTTATAGAAGCCTAAAAGCTGAGCTGGCGAGCGGAACATTTAAGCAGCGGATCGTGTAGAGTGGAAGAGCGGCGAAAGGCAGGCGGCGCACAGGCTCGAAGCGCTGAGCCGCCCGGCGAGCGGGTGGGACGGAATTTATGGCAGCAGAGCAACTGATTCTGGTTGACGCAGAAGACCGGGAGCTGGGCATAGGTGACAAACTGCAAGTCCACAGGGACGGAGCGCTGCACAGGGCGTTCTCCATCTTCATCTTCGACGCGGAGAAACGGCTGCTGCTACAGAAGCGCGCGCGAACGAAATATCATTCCGGCGGGCTCTGGTCTAACACGGCCTGCGGACACCCGCGCCCCGGCGAAGCCACTATAACCGCCGCGCACAGACGGCTGCGCGAAGAGATGGGCTTTGACTGCGAGCTGTATCAGGCTTTCGGATTTCTTTATCGCAAGGAACTGGACAACCGGCTGGTAGAGCACGAGTACGACCACGTATTCATAGGCGAGTTCGGCGGCGAGCCGCAGCCGGACGCGGCCGAAGTAGAAGAGTGGCGCTGGCTCAGTATGAAGGAGTTGCGCCGCGCTCTTTTTCAGCGCCCCGGTGAATACAGCTACTGGCTGAGCGTCGCCGTCAATCGCGCTGAGTGGAAGCTGCTCAACGCGCTCATGGGCTTTGAGTAGTCGAGAGCCGTTTACCGGAGCGCCCGGGGATTCATATAATCGCTCGCGGGAAGGAGAACTGAATCCGTATGGGGCGCACAATCGTTGTAGGGGACATTCACGGCTGCTACGAAGAGCTTTGCGAGCTGCTTGAAAAGATAGCCTTTCGTGACGACGACCGGCTGGTCTCCGTAGGAGACCTCATAGTCAAGGGAGAGAAGAACCGGGAGGTGCTTGAGCTTTTCATCTCGGACAAACGCCTATCCGCCGTCCTGGGCAATCATGACCTGAAGCTGCTGCGTTACTGGAAGGGTGAGAATGTCTCGCTTAAGAAAGCGCACGAGAAGGCCATAGAAGAGCTTGAGAGCGGCAAAGAGAGATACACGCGCTATCTGGATTCTCTGCCGCTCGTACTGGACCTCGGCGCGCAACTGGTAGTTCACGCCGGAGTTCGCCCCGGAGTCTCGCTCGAAGAACAGTCTGTGGAAGATTTGACGGAGCTGCGCACGCTCGGGCCTGACCGCACGGACAGGGACGGCACGCCCTGGTACGAGGCGTATCAGGGAGAGAAAAGAGTTCTCTTCGGTCACTGGCCGGCCGCGGAGCCCAGGCGCGGGCCGCGCGCTTTGGGGCTGGACACGGGCTGCGTCTACGGCTATCAACTGACGGCCTGCGTCATAGAGAGCAATGAGCTGGTAAAGGTACAGGCACGACGCGCCTACGACTCGCCGAAACAGGATTAAAGATTAGCGGTTTATCTCTTCTTTGTCGGGGGCCTGCCCGCTCACCTCACGCGGCTCGTCAAAGTCCGCTTCTTGCCGTTGGGCCTGCTGCTGCTGCGGCGATGCTTCCCGAAGGTGCTCGTTAAGCTTGGAGTAAAAGCCGGTCGCCTTCCATTCAGCCCACCTGCTGAGCGCATCGTCGTAATGCTTTGTCCGTTCCATGACGAAATGCTGAAGCAGCCAGAGGTCTGCCGCCTCTTCCGTCATCTGCTCGCCGCGCGCGCTGTCGCTGCTATCCGACTGAGCGGCTCTATTTCTTGCTTTGAGCCTTTTGCTCAGCTCCTCGATCCAGACATCACAATCATGCAGCTCTCCGAGCGAGCTTTGCAGCCCCGCTATCTCCTTGGCAAGCGCTCTTAACTCTTCTCCAAAGCAGGGGCAGAAGAGTTCCAGCGAATAACGCAGCCTCTTGGCGGCGATTCTCATCTCGTGCAGCGGCTCCACGTCGAAGGGATTGAAGAGGCTGCGGCTGAGATCGTCCAGCTCCCCGTACTGAGATTGAATCACTTCCCGGCCCATCTCCTTAAAGCTTAAGATGCCGGGAGAGCTTTCCGTAGTGCTCTTTTCTCTGAGTATCGCGGCGCTCTGTAGCCACTCGTAGAACTTCTCCTCAAGCTCTCTGATTGCATCGTCGTTTATCGCGAGTTGCAGGTTTTCGCGAGCGGCTTCCCTGCGCCTTCGTCTCTCTTCTATAAATTCTTTGATTCCGGCTGCGGCCCGCTCGTCCACCTTATGCCGCAGCTTTTTCAAGGCCACGATGGCTACGTCTTCATCACGCACCTGGCCCAGAGCGCGTGCTATCTCCCTGAGCTGCTTTCGCGGCGATTTCCTGGGGTTGAAGTAGGGGGCGAAGTCGCGCAGGATGCTGCGCAGGCGGCGCGACGCCACGCGCATGTCGTGCACGCCCTCCATGTCAGTCCAATCCAGCGCCTTCTCCTTCAGCTCGCACATCTCCGCCAGACGAGTGCGCAGGATTAGGTCTATGTTGCGGGGGGCGTCTCCGCCGCAGTCGAGTCCTTCTATCTCTCTTGCTTTAGCCATGGCTACAAGTCAGGCGCGTTTGGCGAAAGCGCTCCTGCTGAAAGAAAGCTTACAGTTGAAAGCGCTCTCGAAGAGGTCGCCCTTCTGTTCGGCGGCCAGAATCTCCTTCTCGCAATCGAGCGAACTCCTGAGCTGCATGTGCACTGCCTGGCCGTCATGTGTGCACTGCACGTCACGCACCCGGCAATCGTAACTCTTATCCAGAGCGTCGCTGATTCTGAGGATTGCCGCGAGCCGACAGACCGTCTCACGATCCGCCTGATTGAGAGCGGCGTAATCCGGGTGCCGCTCCCTGGGGGTCGTCCCCCTGTGATAGCGCGCGATGTTGGCTATCACCAGCCGCTCGGCCTCCGAAAATCCCGTCAGCTCAGAGAATTTTATCAGGTAAAGCGAGTGTTTGTGATGCGATTCGTGCGCTATGTGATAGCCCATGTCGTGCAGCAGCGAGGCCGCGGACAGTAGTAACCGTTCGCGCCTGGCGAGCTTGTAGAGCGGGGCCAGCTGGTCGAAGATGGTTTCGGCCAGCCGCGCGACGTGAAAGGCGTGCGCCTCTTCATAACCGAAGCGGCGACCTACGGCGTGCACGCCGCGCAATCTCTGGTCTGCTGTGTCGGGCACGGGCGGGCGCGACTCCGCTTCAAGCTCGCGCAGCCTGTCCATAATCACTCCTTCACGAAGCGCCCAGTCGCACGTTCGCATGACGTTGATGCCGAGCGCGCGCATGGCTCCTTCAAGTATCTGTCCGCCCGCGATGATTATCTCGGAGCGCTGCGTGCTGATGCCGGGCTGGCTGCGCCGCTCTGAGATGTCCATCGCGGCCAGCCGAGTGTTGAGCCGCTCCAGCTGGTTGAAGGGAATCTCGGCTCCGGCCGGCTGCGCTCCAAGGGATTTATGCTCTTCCGTTTTCAGCCGCCGCAGGCGCAAAATTTCGCCTGTAGCCAGAATCGTGCCGGATGTGCCGGTCGCGTACTGCCAGTTGGCCTCTCTTAATTCACGCGCGGGCCGTTCGAGCGCGGCGGCTATCTCGTTCCGCAAAGCGCGCAGCTCCTTCGGCTTTACGGGATCGGACTTAATGAACTCTTCGGTGAGCCCGACCGCTCCGAGCTTGACCGAGAAGAGTTGCTTCGGCACGCCGTCCTGAACCAGTGAGATTTCGGTCGAGCCGCCGCCTATGTCTATGTTGATAAGAGAAGCGCCGACGGGGACGCAGCCCCTCGAAACAGCGAGGCCGATGAGGCGCGCCTCTTCTATGGACGAAAGCACCTCTACCTGAACGCCCGTCAGACGGGCTATCTCTTCTATGAACTCGGCGGCGTTGTCGGCCTCTCTGACGGAAGCGGTTGCGACGGCCACGACCTGCTCCGCGCCGCGCGCCTCCGCTATAGAGCGAAAGCGGCGTATGCAATCTGCCGCGCGCTCTATGGCTGAATCAGATAGATGCTCGTGCAGCAGCGTGTCCTGGCCGAGCCGCACGGGCTCCTTCTCTCGGGCCAGCACGGCGAATGAATCGCTGGCGGGCGCGTCCACCACCACCAGCTTGATTGAATTGGAGCCAATGTCTATGGCGGCAAGTTTCAATACGGACGGCCTCCTGCGCTTACGGGCTACGGCCAGGACTAAGAATCCTTAAAGCTCTCACACGATTTTAGGGGCACCATGTTAAGGCACTGTAACATAGCGCGCAGGCAGATTAGTTAACTTTGTGAACAGTTTCAACCGTTATAAGATAAGAAGCGCAGTAGAATAATTTCTCAATCATGGAAAGCAGGAACTTTCTCTATAACTGGATGAAGACGCTTCTACTTTTACGCCACGCCAAATCAAGCTGGAAAAATCCTGAGCTGAAGGATTTCGACCGCCCGCTAAATAAACGC
>DASVVZ010000420.1:0-3953 GCA_036389875.1 Pyrinomonadaceae bacterium | reverse complement strand
TACTGGTCATCCCCTTCATACTGGCTGCGGTTCTCTTCTTCTACACGACTGCCGGAATCCTGATTCACCTGCGCCACCTTTATCTAGAAGGCAGGGCCGCCCGGCAAACTCATTCAACTTAAAGCAAAGGGGAAAACTTTTTGTCTTCCTTTATCGATTGAACTGCTCCAGAACGTAGGAGTAGAAGGCCGAGCCGTCGTCGCTGAAATTAAAGACGACGCTTGTATTCCTGCCCTTCTTCTTAGCGCTGAGACATCCCTGTCGCTCGTTGAATTCCGTCTCTATAGCCAGCGACATGCGCGTCGGGGGTTTGAAGAGGTCTGGCCTGGTCAGGTAGCAGGTGGTGACCACATCCCACATGTCGTAAAAGACTTCGCTGCCTACGAGCAGGTAGCTCTCGAAGGCCAGCGCCGAGAGCCGCGCGGTGCCCGATTGATTCGCCAGCGTCGTCAGAAACTCGGTGCTAATCGTGGCCTTGTTCGTGATGTCCAGTGGAAAGACTATGATGGGGAAACTGGTGTTGTGAAATATCCAGTCGACCGAGGCCGGATCCCAGAAAGCATTCCACTCGGCGCAAGGATTACAGGGAGGAGTCGGCACGGTCGACGGGTCAAGATTGCCTTTGACTTTAATCGCGCCCCCCATCCAGACGACCTGCTCGATTTTCGACTCAAGCTCGGGATTGGTCTTGAGCAGATCCGAGAGCGGAGTCATAGGAGATGTCACGAGCAGCGTCACCGGCCCGGAGGCTTTTTCAAGCAACTCCAGAAGCAGCTTGTCGCCATCCGGGAAAGGCGGCCATTTACGGTTATCCTTTATGGGCCCGAGCACGCCTATATTGCCTTCTTTGACACAGTCGCTGCGATAGCCCCAGGGAAAAGGATTTACGCCGCGCGCGCCGCTCAGGCCGAGCGGAATGTCCGTTCTGCCTATGTAAGAGAGAATCTTCCAGGCCGTCTGCATCGCCGGCGAGGCGATCGAATCTGCGTTGACTATAACTACACCTAAGAGGTTGACATCCTCCATAGTCGTCAAAAGAACCATAGACATGTACTCGTCAATGGCAGCGTCTTGTATTTGGATCACGTCCATAAAAGGTTTCTCCTCTGCTGGGGAAGGTTACGAGACTTTAGCGAGAGAATATGAGCGAGCATGGCTTCACGCGCGCTCTAAAGTATGCCCATCGCCCGGATGTGTCAATAAAAAGCGTCCGAAGCTGAAAGCTTTATCCTGTTTTTACCTTTTATCCCCTGCCGCGTTCGAGAAGTTTCTTGACAGTAATCTGTTGATAGTATATTGGATAACCGACGAGCCACGGGTGACGATCCTTCTTCAAATCAAAAACTCTTAACCTTCCCGCACAGCAGAGGGCTGGCGTCTATTCCTTGAGACCAGGAGAACAGTTATGAGCGATAAGAAACGCCGTGTCCGCGCAGAGGACAAGTCCGCGCGCAGCGAGAGCAATAATGGCAATGCCGGTCCCATGCAGGATGCTTCCAACTCCATCTCCTTCTACGTCAACGGCGAGCAGGTGACGATTGATAATCCAGACCCGACAACGCTTCTCATAGATTTCCTGCGCTACGGCTCGCTCGGACTGACCGGCACGAAGCTGAGCTGCGGCGAAGGCGGCTGCGGGGCATGCACCGTGATGCTTTCGCGCTACGACGCGGCGCAAGGCCGGGTAATTGACCGGGCCGTCAACGCCTGCCTTCGTCCCGTCTGCTCGCTGGACGCCATGATGGTAACGACCACGGAAGGCATAGGCAGCACCAAACAGGAGATTGATCCTGTGCAGTACGCCATAGCTTCCTACAACGGCTCGCAGTGCGGCTTTTGCACGCCCGGCTTCGTGATGAACATGTACACGATGCTGCGCAATCAACCGAAGCCCACGCAAAAAGAGGTCGAGGATAATTTCGACGGCCACATATGCCGCTGCACAGGCTTTCGCCCGATACTGCAGGCGATGAAGAGCTTCGCGCGCGACTACAAGGAGCATGGCACCTACTACACTAATCACCCGTGCGTCCCTGCCGACGGCGTCAGGCAGTTGGACGAAGAATCAAAAGTGGTCTTCCCCAAAGCGCTGCTTGAGAGGGCAAAGAAACCGCAGCCGCTTCATTTCGAGGGGCGCGGCTACAGTTGGTTTCGCCCGCTCGCGCTCTCCGAAGTTCAGTCGCTAAAGGAGCGCTATGATGACGGCGAGGGGAACTTCAAGCTGGTCGTCGGCAACACCTCCATAGGCATCTACAAGATTGACGTGAGCAACCCGCACGTCCTCGTGGATGTCTCGGCCATTCCAGAGTTGCTGGGGTTTGTTGAAGACGGGAGCGGAGAAGGCTTTCAGGTAGGGGCGGCGAACACTCTGCAAGAGCTGGTGGAGTATCTGGACAGGGCGATTGAGCGGCTTGGGCCCGAGAAAACGCGCGGGCTGGATGCGCTCAGGCGTCACGTTCTGGACGTGGCCAATCTTCAGGTGCGCAACGTGGGCAGCATCACAGGCAACATCATGATGACGCGAGCACAGGCCGAAACGGACTCGCCCTTCCCTTCGGACATCTACATGGTATTCGCGACACTTGGTGCGACCGTCACGCTGGCTTCGCGCGAGTTTAAGGGTGGCAGGCAGACCTTCGAGATGCTTGAGCTTCCCGCGCCGCGAAAGTTGCCTAAGGATGCTGTCGCAGTCTCCTTTCACATCCCATACACGCGCGCAGGCGAGTACGTTCAAACCTACAAGATTGCCGCGCGCAGCCAGAACTCGCACGCCATCGTCAACGCAGGCTATCGCCTGGCGTTAGGCAGTACGGGCCGTATTCTCAACATCGTCGTCTGCTACGGCGGGCTCGCGCCTATGACGCTGAGGATGACCCGGACTGAGGATTACATGAAGGGCCGCGCATGGGATGAAGAGACGCTCTCAGGCGCGCTCGGTGTGCTGGCGAAAGAGGTGGCGGCCAAGATTAAGCCTATGCCGGGCGCTGAGTTTCTGCCCGAAGGCTACCGCGAATCTTTGACAGAGACGCTGCTTTACAAATTCTTCCTGAACATAGCCGACCAGCTCTTCCCTAACGAAGTTCAGAAGGTGAATCGTTCGGGCGGAGAAATCTACGAGCGACCGCTCTCGGGCGGCGTGCAGCACGTGGAGGTCTACCCGGACGAGGCTCCCGTGGGAGAGCCTATCTTGAGGACGACGGCGTTTCAGCAGGCTACGGGCGAGATGAAGTACACGCAGGATTTGCCGCTCCCGCCGCACGGGTTGGAGGGCGTGCTCGTCCTGAGCACAAAGGCGCGCGCATCCTTCAACTACCGTCAGGATGTGAAGAGCATCAGCGCACATCTGGTAGAAAAGTTTCCGGGCGTGCGCGCCTACGTGAGCCGCGAAGACGTGCCCGCGAGCAACCTCACGGGGCTGGGAGGCGACGACCCCGTCTTCGCGGACAAAGAGGTCATTTATCACGGGCAGGCGATTGGAATGGTCGTGGCGGCTGACGCGTGGACGGCCCAGCAGGCCGCTCGCTACGTGCAGAATGAGCTTATCGTTTATAAGAATGTCGAAAAGCCCGTCCTGACGATTGACAAGGCTCTTGCAGAGCCGCATGGAAAAGGCATCTTCAAAGACCAGCCCGAGAATAATCACATTCACCGGATAGTTCGCGCCGGCAGCGACCTCAAGTGGCTGAAGAATCCCAGGAAGGCTATGGAGGGCTGCGCGGTCGTATCGGGCCACCAGCTAACGAGCCCGCAGGCCCACTTCTACATGGAGACTCAGACCTGCCTGGCCATTCCGGGCGAGCAGGACAGCATGGTTGTCTACTCATCGACTCAACAGTCCGCGCAGGTTCAGGCGTCAATCGCAACCGCGCTGGGCATTAACTCCAACAGCGTGCAGGTCTACGTGCGCCCGCTCGGCGGAGGCTTCGGCGGCAAGCAGTTTCGCGCAGGCATAA
>DASVVZ010000419.1:0-2648 GCA_036389875.1 Pyrinomonadaceae bacterium | reverse complement strand
CCGCTTCTGGAGCGCGCAGGCATCGGCCCCGTATCCAGGCTGCCCGTCAGCATTCGCATCGTCCTTGAATCCGTGCTGCGTAATTACGACGGCAAAAAAGTGACGGAAGCGAACGTCCACGCGCTTGCCAACTGGCAGGCGACGGGAGAGCGCACGGAAGAGATTCCCTTCGTAGTGGCGCGCGTCCTCTTGCAGGATTTTACGGGCGTCCCTCTTCTGGTAGACCTGGCTGCCATGCGCTCCTGCGTGGCGCGCATGGGGCGCGAGGCTCAGCTCATAGAGCCGCTCGTGCCCGTTGATCTTGTGATTGACCACTCCGTGCAGGTCGATTTCTTCGGGGGCCCGGACGCTTTTCGCAAGAACATGGAGATGGAGTTCAAGCGCAACAACTCGCGCTACCAGTTCCTCAAGTGGGGCACGCAGGCTTTCAACGGCTTTCAGGTAGTACCGCCGGACATCGGCATAGTCCACCAGGTGAACCTGGAATATCTTGCGCAGGGCGTGATGGAGAAGGAAGGCATATACTATCCTGACACGCTGGTCGGAACCGACTCTCACACGACCATGATTAACGGCCTCGGCGTGGTCGGCTGGGGCGTCGGCGGCATCGAAGCCGAGGCGGGAATGCTGGGCCAGCCCGTTTACATCCTGACGCCGGACGTTGTCGGCGTTCACTTAAGCGGGAAGCTGCGCGAAGGCGTGACGGCGACAGACCTTGTCCTGCGCGTAACTGAAATGCTCAGGCAGGCAAAGGTCGTGGGCAAGTTTGTTGAGTTCCATGGCGAGGGCGCTACGAGTCTTCCCGTAGCGGACCGCGCGACCATAGCCAACATGGCTCCCGAATACGGCGCGACGATGGGCTTCTTTCCAGTGGACGAGAAGACCTGCGACTACTACCGCGCGACGGGACGCTCGGAAGAGCACATAGAGACTGTTCGCAACTATTTCACGGCGCAGGGCATGTTCGGCATCCCGCGCAAGGGCGAGTGCGATTACACCACGCTGCTGGAGCTTGAGCTGTCCGAGATAGAGCCGAGCGTGGCCGGGCCCAAGCGCCCGCAGGATCGTATAGAGCTGCCGGATTTGAAGGACAAGTTCATAGACCTCTTTCAGAAGCCTTCGAGCGAAAACGGCTACGGTAAATCTATGGAGGATTTGAGCAAGCGTTTCGAGGTCGGCGCGAACGGCCACAGCCGCGCTCTTCCGGTCTTGCAGGTCATGGGAGGCGGCGAGCAGGCCACGGAAACCGTTCCCGAAGGTGCCGGCAACGAGAGCTTTAAGAACACCAGCGCCTTGACGGAAATCGAGATGATGAATAATCGCCCGACGCCCGACCGCGTCGAGGAGATTTCGCCGGAAGATTTCCCGGACAGGATTGACGATCTCGGACATGGCGACGTTGTGATCGCCGCCATCACTTCATGCACGAACACGTCGAACCCGAGCGTCATGATTGCCGCGGGGCTTATGGCCAAGAAGGCTGTTGAGCGTGGACTCAGTCCCGACCCCTCCGTCAAGACCTCGCTTGCGCCGGGCTCGCGCGTCGTCACGGAGTATCTGGAAAAGACAGGCCTTCAGCCTTACCTGAATAAGATAGGCTTTAACCTCGTGGGCTATGGCTGCACCACCTGCATAGGAAACAGTGGGCCCCTCGACCCGCGCATCGAAGAAGTGATTACGGGCAACGACCTTATTGCCGCCAGCGTCCTTTCCGGCAACCGCAATTTCGAGGCACGCGTTCATCAGAACGTGAGGGCAAATTTTTTGATGAGCCCGCCGCTGGTGGTCGCCTTCGCTCTCGCGGGCCGCATCAACATAGACATGACGAAGGAGCCTATCAGCCGTGACCGCAACGGCGAGGATGTCTACCTGCGCGACATCTGGCCTTCGCTGGAAGAGATTGAGAACTGCATACAGGCGGCATACGATCCGGAAACCTATCGCCGTCTTTACAACAATTTCGCGGAACAGAACCCGCTCTGGAACGAGATTCCTGCGACGACCGGGCTCGTTTACGAGTGGGATTCGCATTCGACTTACATCCAGGAGCCGCCCTACTTTGAGAAGTTCAGTATGGAGCCGGGGCAGATTTGCGATGTCAGGGCTGCGCGTCCTCTGGCCATCTTCGGAGACTCCGTCACGACAGACCACATCAGCCCGGCGGGCGCCATCAAGCCAACGTCTCCCGCAGGCGTCTATCTTCAACTGCGCGGCGTGGCCGTGGAAGACTTCAACTCCTACGGCTCGCGGCGCGGCAATCATCAGGTGATGGTGCGCGGCACCTTCGCCAACGTTCGCATCAAAAACCAGATGGTGCCGGGCGTCGAAGGCGGCGTCACAGTCCTTCAGCCCATAAGCCAGCAGATGAGCATCTACGATGCCTCTGTGGTTTATCAGGCCGCGGGCGTGCCGCTCGTGGTTCTGGCCGGGCAGGAGTACGGGACGGGCAGCTCGCGCGACTGGGCGGCGAAGGGGACGCGGCTGTTGGGGGTGCGCGCCGTCATCGCGCAGAGCTTCGAGCGCATCCACCGCTCGAACCTCGTCGGCATGGGCGTGCTGCCGTTGCAGTTCCGGGCCGGCGAGAGTGTGGCGTCGCTCGGCCTGACGGGGGAGGAAGTGTACGAGTTCGAGGGCCTGGCCCAGGCGGC
>DASVVZ010000418.1:0-10052 GCA_036389875.1 Pyrinomonadaceae bacterium | reverse complement strand
GTGGTCGAAGCGCGTGCCGTTGGTCATGTTGGCTCGGCCAAGATAGAAGCTGAAAGGGTCGCGCGTGGCGTCGAAGCCGTAAAATGTCCCGTAGAACTGCCGGTTGCCGGGCAGGTAGCGGGGCTTCAGCGTGGTCTCCACGCCGATTATCTGTCCCTGATGTTTTCTGTGGCCGCCCACTATAATGTCCTGATAGCTCAGAGCGTGCTCGCGCGGCTCCGCAAAGCCCTTTGGGGCCTGCGCGTAGAAGCGGCTCAAGTATCGCTCGTCCACCGGCAGGGCTTCCGCAGACGGTATGACGTGCCACTCTATGTTGAAGAAGTCCAACTGCTCGGCAATGCCGCCGGACAACTCCGGCTCGATTACGCCGGGCGCAAGCAGGTTCGCATCCGTTGACAGGCCCAGGAACTCACGCAACCTTGACCGTCTCTCGTCCATCCAATTTCCCATCTCTACATAATCCTTTCTCGGAAGGATACATTTGATAAGAGATCACAAGAAATTTGCAAGACCGGGCGATGTATAAATAAGCTCTTACATGGCATCCGGAAGCCCTGGAAAGTTGTAACCGTATGCTGCAGGCACTCGTCTTTCAGTAAGAATCAGCACATAATAGGGCACTTATGACTTTTAATTCTCTCTCCTGCAAGCTTCGCTTGATACTGCTTGCGATGTCGCTCCTGGCGCTGGCGCTCGCAGTATCCGCCTGCGGAAAATCGGGTTCAAGACAGGGTAACGCAAACGCCAGGGGCGAGGCTGGGGCCGGAACTGCCGAAGCGGCGGACGCCCCCGCCGTAGCCGTCACTACCACTCGCGTTGAGTCGCGCGAGGTTCCCTCTTTCATACAAGCCACCGGAAGCCTTACAGCCAACGAATCTTCGGACGTTGCTTCGCAGACCTCCGGGCAGGTCGTCTCAACTCCCGTCGGCATTGGCGCGTTCGTGCGTCAGGGCTCAGTCATAGCGCGCTTAAACGACAGGGACGCGCGCCTTCGTCTCAGGCAATCGCAGGCGGCAGTGCAGCAGGCGCTGGCGGGCGTGCGGCAGGCCGAAGCCAGATTGGGCCTCGGGCCCAACGGCCGCTTCGACGCGAGCACGATCCCTGAGGTGCGAAGCGCCGCCTCGGCATATGATTCGGCTCTGGCCCAGCAGCGCCTTGCCGAAGCAAACGCCAAGCGCTACGCGGAGCTGGTGGAGACCGGCGACGTGGCCAGAAGCGTCTATGACCAGTACCGAACGCAGGCCGACACGGCGCGGGCGCAGGCCGCCAGCGCGCGCCAGCAGCTTGAGATAGCAATCAACCAAGCCAGGCAGAATAACCAGGCGATTCAGACGGCTCAGGCGGCTGTCACCAGCGCGCAGGCGCAGGTTGCGATTTCACAGAAGGCCGTGGAAGACGCTCTGATACGCGCGCCGTATTCCGGCTACATCAGCGCGCGCCCGGTTGCCGTAGGCGAGTACGTCACGCCCGCTTCCGTCATTGCCACACTTCTGCTGACCCACACTCTCAAGCTTGAGCTTCAGGTGCCCGAGATGCACGCGCCGCACCTGCGGCCCGGCATGCCGGTCTCTTTGACTGTAGACGCATTCCGCGACCGGCAGTTCGGCGGGACGATAACAGCTATTAATCCTGCGATTGACCCGGCGTCGCGTTCCGTCACGGCCGAAGCTTCCGTGCAGAATCCGGACAACTCGCTACGCTCGGGTATGTTCGCGACCGCTCGCATCACAATACCGGGCGGCAACCAGACAATCTTTGTCCCGCGCGAAGCGATCGTCAACGACCAGAACACTAACTCCTATCGCGTCTTCGTAATTCAGGGGACGACCGCGCATCTGAGAGTCGTGCAGATAGGAGATGAAGAGAACGGCATGGTGCAGATACTTACAGGGGTGCAGGCTAACGAAGAGGTTGCGACCAGCAATTTACAACAGCTCTACGAAGGGGCTAAGGTTCAGCCGACGCAGCAGCAAAGATAGACCAAGAGAACGTTATGCAAAAGTTAGCAGAGATTTGCGTGCGACGACCCGTCTTCGCCACCGTTATTATCCTGGCGTTGACGGTGATCGGCGGTTTCTCCTTCTTCACCCTCGGCGTTGACCGTTTTCCGAAGATAGATATTCCGACCGTTTCAGTTTCGACTACGAACCCGGGCGCAGCGCCCGCCGAAATCGAGACGGAGATAACGGACGTAATCGAGGGAGCCGTCAACACGGCCACGGGCATAGAAGAGCTGCGTTCAAGTTCCAGCACGGGCCGCTCGAACATCACCATCAGCTTCGATCTGTCGAAAGACCCGGACGTGGCTACGCAGGAGGTGCGCGACAAGGTCAGCACCGTCATGAATCGCCTGCCCGAGACGGCAGACCCGCCGATTGTGCAGAAGTCCGACCCCGACGCTCAGCCCATCATCCTTTATTCGATGAGCGGGCCGTACTCCGTTCTGCAACTGACGGACATAGCGCAGAACCAGATAAGCAAGCGCATACAGTCGGCTTACGGCGTGGGCGACGTGTCCATCTACGGCGCTCGCCAGCGACAGATAAACGTTCACATAGATCCGTACAAGCTGCGCTCCTATAACCTCTCGACCGTAGACGTGTCCAACGCTCTTAGGTCGCAGAATCTTGAGATGCCGGGCGGGCGCGTCAACGAAGGCGCAAAGGCAGTCAACCTGCGCACCATGAGCCGCGTGACGAAGGTCGAGGAGTTCGGCAACATAGTCATCACCAGCCGTAACGGCTACGCGGTCAAGATAAGCGACGTGGCCACGGTCGAAGACAGCGGCGCCGACCCGTCGTCGATCTCAAGCCTGAACGGCGGCCCCGCCGTCACGCTCGCGATTCGCAAGCAGTCGGGCTCGAACACGGTCGCCGTCATCAAGGCCATCAAGGAGCGCATGAACGAGGTCATCCCGACCTTGCCGAAAGACCTCAAGTTCCAGATTGTGCGCGACCAGTCGGAGTTCATAGAAAACTCGCTGCACGCCATCGAAGAGCACTTGATTATAGGCGGCCTGCTGGCGGCAGTCGTGGTCTTTATCTTTCTCTGGAATTTCCGCTCGACCCTGATTGCGGCCTTCGCTATCCCTTCGTCCATCATCGCGGCCTTCGCCTTCCTGGCGGCCTTCGGCTATAGCCTGAATCAGATGACGATGCTGGCGCTGACCCTTATGGTCGGCATAGTGATTGACGACGCTATAGTTGTGCTTGAGAACATCTACCGCTTCGTCGAAGAGAAGGGGATGCACCCGTTCCAGGCCGCGATTGAGGGAACGCGCGAGATCGGCCTGGCCGTGCTTGCCACGACGCTCTCGCTGCTGGCGGTCTTTCTGCCGGTGGCCTTCATGGGCGGCATCGTCGGCCGCTTCATGTCCTCCTTCGGCCTGACATCTGCTGCGGCCATAACCGTCTCTCTGGTAGTCTCTTTCACCTTGACGCCCATGCTTGCGGCGCGCTGGATTAAGGCCAAGAAGGATGAGCCTCTTCCGGCGGGCCCCGTGGCCGTAGCCGCTTCGGGCGGAGGAACCGGGCCGGACGACGAGCTGCCGGAAGAGCACGCCGAGAAAGCCCATGAGCATTCGTCCAAGGAGTCGCGCTTCTACAGGCCCATTGACCGCACTTATACGTGGATGCTCAAGTGGTCTATGGCGCATCGCTGGGTGATTATCGTTCTGTGCGCGGTCGTCATAGCCTCCATTGTTCCGCTCTACAGGCTGGCGGGCATCAACCTGCTGCCGGAAGAGGACGAATCCTCCTATCAGGTAACTCTGCGCGCGCCTCAGGGAACGAGCCTTGCCGCCACACAGTCCATACTTGACCGCATAGCGCGCGACATACGCGAAAAGATCCCCGGCGTAGAAGCCACGCTCGCCATAGCGGGCTTCGGCGGCCAGCAGGCGACGAACACGGGCATGATTAACGTGCGGCTGGTTCCGCCCGATAAGCGCTCTCTGTCACAGGCCGAGATCGTTCAGCGCACGAGACAGCTTACGCGACGCTATCCGAAGGAATTAACCATCGGCGCGTCTTCAATCTCTTCGATAGCGGGCGCAATCGGCGGCGGGCGCTCAAGCGCGCTGGCCTTCTACCTGAGCGGCCCGGACCTGCAGAAGCTGGACGAGTACTCTAACAAAATCATAGAGCGGATTAAGCAGAATCCGAACATTCAGGATGCAGACCGCTCGCTCGTGCTGGGTAATCCCGAGGCGCGCATCATCATTGACCGCCAGCGTGCGGCTGACCTGGGCGTCAGGGCGGGCGACATAGCTCAAGTCCTGAGCACTATGGTTGCGGGCTCGCGCGTCAGCACCTACAGCGAAGGCTCAGACCAGTACGACGTGGTGCTGATGGCGGAAAACCAGTACCGTCAGAACACAGACCTTTTGCAGCAGCTTTCCGTGCCGTCCGCCAGCGGCGGGGCCGTAGAGCTTTCGAAGGTCGTGCGTCTTGAAGAAGGCACCAGCCCGACCTCCATCGACCGCATCAATCGTCAAAGACAGGTGACGATCACGGCCTCTGTTTCGCCCAACGGGTCTGAGACGGAAGCTCTCGCGGCCTTGCAGCGAGCAGCCGCAGAGGTCGGCATGGAGTCCGGCTACAATACGGGCGTGACGGGCCAGTCCAAGCAGCTCGGGCAGGCGAACTACTACTTCATGCTCGCCTTCATATTGTCGTTCATCTTCATGTACCTGGTGCTGGCGGCGCAGTTTGAATCCTTCATTCACCCTGTGACGATTTTGCTGACGCTTCCGCTCTCGATTCCGTTCGCGCTGCTTTCAACATTTATCGCCGGGCAGAAGCTGAACATCTTTTCCATGCTCGGAATGCTGGTGCTCTTCGGCATAGTTAAAAAGAACGCCATTCTACAGATTGACCACACGAACGAGCTTCGCTCGCACGGCATGGAGCGCTACAGCGCCATCATTCAGGCGAACCGCGACCGCCTGCGGCCCATACTGATGACGACGATAGCGCTCGTGGCCGGCATGATTCCGCTGATACTCGGCACGGGCGCCGGCGCTGCTACCAACCGCTCCATAGGCGTGCTCGTGGTCGGCGGGCAGAGCCTCTGCCTGCTTCTCACACTCCTGGCCGTGCCGGTCTTCTACTCGCTCTTCGAGGACATGAGCGAGTCCAGGGTCTGGAGTTACGTAGGCGCGCGTTACGGAACATTCGCGGGCGGCGTGAGCCGTCGCTTCGCGGGCGGCTGGACGGCCTTCGCCAATCTCTTCACGCGCTCGCGCGCAGCACGCCGCGCCCCGAAAACTCAGAAGGATACTTATGCGGATCAAGCAGGTGATTAAAGATATGACTTTTTTGTGTGACTTCGGGGTTCGCCTATCACGCTTGCTGCCGTGTGCGCTCCTTCTTTCAGTGCTGCTGCTTTCCGTAAACGTCGCGGCGCAGGAGACGACACGTACTCTTACGCCGACATCGCCGCCCGTACAGTCGCCGCCCGCCGGAACTTCTACGCAGCAGCAACAGCAGCCGGGCCAGAGCGCGCCGTCGCAGCTTCCGCCGAACGCTCCGGGCTCCGTGATTCGTCCTAGCAACGAAGCGCAGCAGAGCGCGCAGCCTCAGACAGTGCAGGAGCAGCGGCAGCAACAGACCAGCCCCAACACGCAGGGGCCGCGTCCCACTACGCCGCAAACGCCCGGGCAGACCACGCCATCAACGGGCCTGCCTACGACAGCCAGTCCGGCCGGAACAGTAGCCCCGCAGCAGGCGGGGCAGGGAACTCAGCAGGGGACAACGCAGACTGGAGTGCAGCAGACTCCAGGCCAGAACGTAGGCACCACGGGCGGCATTGCTCCGGCCGAGCTGCCGCAGGAACCGCCTCCGATTGCACCTAACTTCCGCGCGGAGCCGCGCCCTTTGCCTTCAGCCGAGCGAGTTGGCGTCAACGTAGCAGACCAGGTTCCGCTCAGCCTGAACGACGCCATACGTCTTGCGCTCAGAAACAGCAACGACATAGACCAGTCGCGCATAGACGTGCAGATTGCAGAATATAACCTGCGCGCGGCCAGGGGCGTCTACGACCCGCTGCTCTCGTCCGAGAACTATTTTGAGCGCGCAACTACGCCTACGAGTTCGACGCTGGGCGGCGCAGGCGCAAGCGGCAGCGTGACGCAGCAGGATGTGACGGGCTCTGCCAGGCTGGGGGGCTTTTCGCCCTGGGGCGGCGGCTCATACCAACTCGATTTCTCTTCGACACGGCTGACTACTACGAATCAGAACGTGCGCCTCAACCCGCAGTTTCCGACTGCCTTCACCATCACTTATGCCCAGCCGCTCTGGCGCGGATTAAGGTTCGACAACAACCGTCGGCAGATTGAGATAGCCAAGCGGAATCTCTCTCTGACCGACGCGCAGTTTCGCCAGCGAGCCATCGATGTTATTTCGCAGGTGGAGCAGTCTTACTGGAATCTGGCCTTCGCCCTGAGAAATCTGCAAGTCCAGATCGATGCCGTGAGGCAGGCGCGCGTACAGGTCGAGAGCAATAACCGGCAGGTGGAGAAGGGCGTGCTCGCGCCGATTGACGTAGTGGCTGCACAGACGCAGGTCACGACGTTTGAGCAGAACATCTACACGGCGCAGGAAGCCGTCACGCTGGCCGAGAACACTTTGAAGACGCTGATTCTTCCTGACAGAAACGACACTCTCTGGTCACGGGCGATTACGCCCGTGACGCCCGTTAATCTGGAAGCGCCGCGCGTGCCGCTTGAGCAGGCCGTCAGGGCCGCGCTGGATAATCGCCCAGAGCTTGCCCAGCTCAAGACCACAGCCGACATCAACGACGTGAACGTGCGCTTCTTTCGTGACCAGACAAAGCCGCAGGTCGATTTGGTCGGAACCTATACGACAGCCGGTCTGGCGGGAACGCTCGTGCAGCCGGGCCAGTCGTCTACTACAAGCTCGAACGCGGCGCTTCTACAGCGAGTCAACGACCTGTCGGCCCTCGCCGGGTTGCAGCCTCTTCCGACTACGACCACGACTTCCACGGTCGCGCCCAACCTCGTCGGCGGTTACACGCAATCGCTCAGGAATCTGATTGAGCAGAATTATCCCACGGCGCGGGTGGGCGTGCGCGTCTCTCTGCCTTTGAGGAATCGAACGGCGGAAGCGAATCTGGGCGCGTCCCTGGCGCAGGGCAATCGCATCAAGGAGCAACTGGCCCAGGCAGAGCAGTTGATAGAGGCGGACGTGCGTAACTCTCTACAGGCCGTGCGATCTGCGGAAGCCAGGCTCGCATCGGCTGCGGCCACTCGCTCAAGCGCAGAGCAACAGTACGAGAGCGAGCAGAGGCAGTTTCGCGCGGGCACGACTACGGTATTTCTGGTCTTGCAGCGGCAGACAGACCTGCTGGCCGCGCGCGCGCGCGAGCTTCAGGCGCAGACAGACCTGAACAAATCCATCTCGGCTTTTCAGAGGGCGACGGGCCGGACGCTGGAGGCAAACCAAATCTCCATCAGAACCGATACGCCCATGCGCGAGCTTGAGCAGAGCGCGGGAGGCACGCAGACGACGAGCGTAGAAAATAACGGCTCGTCTTCCGGCTCGATTTCATCTGCGGGCGTATCCGACACAAACAGCCGGCCATGAGAAAGAAGTCAAAAGTAGAAAGGCCGAAGGCAAAAGTTAAGAAGAACGCAGCTTCTCTCTTTTCACTTTTGCCTTCGGCTCTTTTACTCTTGCCTTTGGCCATGACAGCCTGTAGCTCTTCGCGCACTGAAGTCGGCCAGGACGCGGGCGTCGTCGTCATCAACGCGCCTGCGGCGGGACAGGTGCGCCGCATACTTGTGAACGAAGGCTCTGTGGTGAGCGCGGGCAGCCCTATTGTGGAAATCATAGTCGAGACGCAAGCGGCTACGCCCGCGCCCAGCCCGGGCGAGAGCGCCGATGCGCGAGCCGCTCGTAATATAAAGGCATCGGAGGCCGCCATCGAAGCCGCGCGCGCGGAGGTGGTTAAGCATGAAGCTGAGGTGCTGCGTCTGACGCCGCTTGTCGCTTCGGGCCAGGCGCCGCAGGCTCAGCTGGATGCGGAACGCTCTCTTTATGAGCAGGCACAGCGCCGTCTGCAACAGGCTCAGGACTCTTCAAGGCAGGCGCAAACCGAGCTCCTGCGCGCACGCCAGCCGGGAGCGTCGCAATCAAACGTCGCGCAAAGCAGCGTCCCGCGCGTAGAGACGGTCGTGGCTCGCACCACCTCTTCAGGCACGGTCGCCGTCATAAGCGCACGCGCAGGAGACCGCGTGACAAGCGGCCAGCCCCTTGCCACGATTAGAACCGGCTCGCCTTGAACCAGTAGCTTTATGGCATCTTCTGTAATCAATCTTGGGCCGCGAGAGGTTCGCAAACGCCGCTTGATGGGCATCGTTGCTTTGACTATCGGAGCCGGCCTGGCGTTCGTCCTATACGTCTTTGAAGCGCCGCGACTCGCGCGACTGTTCGTCTTCTTTCCCGTATGGATAGCCGGACTGGGCCTCTTTCAGGCGCGCGAGAAGACTTGAATCTCTATGGCGGCGCGCGGGACGCGCAACATGGACACCGGCGAAGAGAGCATCACGGATAAGAACGAGGTAAAGGAATTGCGCGCCACTTCCGGGCGGATTCACCGTCGCGCCCTCATCACAGCGATTATCATCACTCTGGTTGCGCTTGCTTTCCCTGACAGCTTGTAGCTGAGGCTGTCTCGCCGTTGTACGATATTTACGTCTTAAACGGCAGTGAAAGCACTGCCAGCATCTGCCCCAATATCCTGTACAAATTCACTGCGGCAACACATTCCCGTATCAAGCAGCCGGTCAGCCTGTCCCGTAGAGGCGGCAGAGACCAGGCCGACAGCGGCGATTTACGACAATTTCAGCTATATTATCGCTATCGGTCTAATTGTAGTCAGGCATTATCGTTTATGAGGCCGTTGCCATAATGAAGAACAGAGTCATGCTTGAGTAGTTGCTCAGTCCATGACTTCATATCGAGAAACAAGCGCTGCCCTGAGAGTATTATTCGATGTCACTCTCCAATCTAAATGGGTTTAAAGTTTTGCAGGTTAAGCGCCATGAGGGTGTCGGTCTGTTTGCCACCCGGAAATTCAACTCGGGCGAAAGTATCTACCGCCTTGATTACTGGTCACACGAGCAGATGCCGATCCATGTGACAAACCATTCGTGTGAGCCCAATGCGAGCTTTAACGCCGAGGGGATGTTGGTCGCACTGCGGGAGATTGAGGCGGGCGAAGAGATCACCTACGATTATGTGGCACATCCCCTGCCGGCGTCGCCGTGGAACTTTGAGTGTAGATGTGGAACGGAGAGATGTGTGGGTTGGGTGGCTGTCTAGATAGTTAAGAAGAGTGCTGCGTGTTGGCCCTAAGGATGCCTAACAACTTATTCAACCGGAGCGCAGGATAGCCTCTCTTTCATCGTTAGGTTGTACCATAATCCTTGTGTACTGTTCACCCGAATCAAACCGGGCGTTAGTCTTCTACGCAGGATGAGAATTTATGACACTGTTATTTCTGCTTCTGCTGCTGACAATTCCTTATCTGATACTTACTCTGGCGGGAAGATTTGGGGCAGGATTCAAAATCCCTTCACCCAGGCGGGCGCGCGTGGGCCTGTCATTCTTCTTTATTTTTACTTCCATAGGGCATTTCATCAGAGCTGAAGAGATGGGAGCGATGCTTCCCCCTTCTCTACCATTTCGGGTTGAGGTTATTTACCTCACTGGAATATTAGAGCTGCTTGGGGCCATCGGCGTGTGGGTCCCCCGCCTGGCGCGGTTGACAGGACTGCTTCTCATCATAATGCTGATCTGTTTTTTACCTGCAAATGTCTATTCAGCTATCAATCGAGTTGATTTCGGAGGACACGGTGCCGGCCCGGCTTATTTGCTTGTGAGAGTGCCGTTTCAGTTGTTCGTAATCTGGTGGACATATTTTGCGACAGAACAGAGATGGTTTCGGAGAAAGGCGGAGCCCGGCAACTCTTTCAGCCGGGGCTCGGATTGAATAGTTTTCATCATTGCTCTGCCCTTTAATGCCGGATT
>DASVVZ010000417.1:0-4914 GCA_036389875.1 Pyrinomonadaceae bacterium | reverse complement strand
AGGATTCAGCTCGATAGCCAGCTTAAGCTCGCGTTCGGCCTCGGCCCAATTCCACTCATACCTGAGCTTGAATAATGCCAGTGAAATGTGAGCTTCGGCCAGCAGGGGATCGATGTCTATGGCCTTTAAGGCTGCGGCCCTGGACTTCAACATCGCATCCTCTGTGCGAGCCGAGCCGTAAGCCACTGTCGGCAGCATCATGTATGAGTCGGCGAGCCCAGCCCACGCCTGCGCGAACAGAGGGTCTAGTTCCGTAGCTCTTTTGAAATACTCTATGGCCTTCTCAATGTTCTCTTTACTTCTCTTGTCCCAGAAGTCGCGCCCCTTCAAATAGAGCGTATATGCTTCAGGGTTGTCGGTCTGAATTTTGGAGACCCTCCGTTTCTCTGCGCTGCCCAGCCGTGGCTCCAGCGTGCTCACAATCTTTTCGGCAATCTCTTTGTGAAGAGTTTGAATGCTGGCAGTCTGGATGGGAAATTCCTGCATCCAGACAGTCCCGCCGTCGCCCGACCTGACGAGCGATATTTGCAGGAATAATTGGTCCCCGCGCTTCAGAATCTTTCCGACAACTAAGGCGTCCGCCTTGAGGTCACGCCCCAGCTCTTGCAAGCTCCGGCGACCGTCGCTCGAGCCCGGTACGAAGGAGGGCGCTTTGACCCTGAGGCCTGAGAGGCCCGAAAGCTGGCTGACGAGACTGGCTGTCAGCCCCTTACTTATATACTCGGCATAAGGATCCTGGCTCTCATTTATGAGAGGCAGGACGGCCACGGTTTGAGCGTATGTGAAATAGAGATAGGAATAGAAGAGTCCCGCGAAGAAGAGCAGCAGAAGAGCTACGTAGCAGGCCCTTCGCAGGCTCGGATTCATCCGCCTGTGCCTGCCGTAGCGCACCTTGCGCAGGTCTGCGCGCAATTCGGTCGCGGATTGATAACGCCGCTGCTTCTCCTTCTCCAGGCATCTCTGGACGACTGCATTAAGCGCTGGCGGAATCTTGGCCGACGGATGCGTGAGCTGTGACGGCTTGTGTGTGAGAGTCGCGGAGATGGTTTCGGCTTCGCTCGTCTGCTTGTAGGGATTCACGCCACTTATCAGCTCGTAGAGCAGCACACCCAGACTAAAGATGTCGCTGCGGAAATCCAGTTCTTCGGCGCGCAACTGTTCGGGCGACATGTAGGCGACGGTTCCTACGACCAGCCCTTTTTGCGAGTTCTGACTGTGGCCTTCGCGCGCTTGCTCTATGGGCTGTGACGGTTGAATCACCATTGCCAGCCCGAAGTCCAGAACCTTAATCTGCCCGCCCTTCGTCACCACTATGTTCTGCGGCTTAATATCACGGTGGATGATGCCGTGCGCGTGCGCGGCTTCCAGAGCGCAAATTATCTGTTCGGCCAGGTCAAGAATCTGCTTCAGCTCAAGCGTGCGGTTCGAGACCAGAGAAGCCAGCGTCTCTCCCTCCACGTATTGCATGACGATGAAGTGATAGCCGTCTATCACTTCTATGCCGTGAACGGCACAGATGTTCGGATGCTCGAGCCCGGCGACTGCACGCGCCTCTCTGATTGATTGACGGCGCACCCATTCATCGCCCATCAACTGGCTCGTAAAAAACTTAAGCGCTACGCTGCGATTAAGCTCAACGTCCTCGGCCAGGTAGACCTCGCCGCCACCTCCTTGCCCCAGCAGCCGCACGATACGATACTGGCCGAGAGTCTTCCCCACGAGCGTGCCGGTGGTCTCCTCAGAGAGGACTCTCCAGCCCAGACTCAACACAGGCTTGTCCATAAAGCTCGCGTCTTTTTCAAAAGCGCGGAGCAGGGATTCTACCTCCACCCGCAAAGCCTCGTCGCCGTTGCACACTTCGGCCAGGCGTGCGGGTCTCTCTTCGGCGCTGATGCTCAGAGCTTCGTGAAAGAGGATTTCGATTTGTTGCCAGTCTTTAACCTTCATTGCCCAACTCGCGGGCGAGCCAAGCCTTCGCCATATTCCAGTGACGGTTTACGGTCGCCGTAGAAATCTTCATCACCTCCGCCGTCTCTTCGACGCTTAGCCCGCCGAAGTATCTCAACTCGACAACACGACACTTTTTTTCATCAATCTCGGCCAGTCTTTCGAGAGCTTCGTCAAGCGCTATGAGTTGCGACGACCGCACGTCGGTCATCACTTCGGCTTCCGAAAGTGAGACATGTATGGCCCGCCCACCGCGTTTGTCTCGATGCTGGTCCCGCGCGTGATTAAGCAGGATGCGGCGCATGATTTGCGCCGCTATGCCAAAGAAGTGGGCGCGATTTTGCCACCGAACGTTTCTCTGGTCAATCAAACGAAGATAGGCCTCGTTGACGAGGGCCGTTGTTTGCAGTGTATGCCCCGCAGCTTCCCTGCTCATGTAACGTCTGGCGATGCGGTGCAGTTCTTTCTCAACCAGTGGTATCAGGGCATCAAGGGCTGCTCGGTCACCGTCGCACCAGGCGATCAAAAGCCGTGTGATTTCAGTGGGGGCTGGCATTGATTACTGACCCTTAAGTAGCGACTGTTGATGACAGCCAATCATTAGCGAACCGAATGACAGAGTGAAATGACATCGGGCAAGCCTTGGGCCGTATCAGGCTTGAGCAGGCGTCTCGAAAGAAATGATTGTTTTCAGACTGTTTTGGGGCGTTACCTAATAAGCGGATGAGCAGCCCGGAACAGTAACTGCACCTGACGCCTGCCGGATTGGCCCCGGCAACTTTCGGATGCAGTCACATTTATAAAGCGTTCGCCATGAGATTTGCAATTTATATCTGCGGTCTTACTCCCGAACAGCCTGCCAGCCCTGCCCGACATTGCTCGTCGCCAGCCGAGCAGGCGACTTCAGGGCGAACCATTCTTAAGGAGAAGCAGCTGTGACGACGGTTCAGGAATTTGCCATCAGCGGAACTTGCAGCACGCCGGCTTTGAAGCCGCTCAACGAACAGATACTTGCCCTGCTGCTTCCCGTGGTCAGCGATGACCTGGTCTCTTGCGAGGACATCGTGCGGATTGCTGGCAACAGCACCCTGGCCCTGCTACAGCCTGAAGCCAGGACCGCCCTCAGGCAAGCCATAACAGAGAGATGCCACGAGCGGGGGCTAATGCATGGGTATCGCACGGTTGCGCAACAGATGGTGCTACGACAGTGGTTCCTTAACTGGCAAAGATGCGGAGTCAAAAGCGTGCGTAATTCTGGCAGAAGCGATCACGAGAAAGGAACTGCGATTGATATAGCGGATTTCTCGGGATGGAAACCCTTCCTGGAAAATCACGGGTGGCTATGGGCAGGCCCTGGCGACAGGGCGCACTTCCATTTCATCGGGAGCGGGCACGACCGACCGAGTCCTGACCGAGAGCGTACGCGCCTTCCGGCGCCTGTGGAATCAGCATAATCCGCATGACAGGATTGATGAGGATGGAGTGTTCGGGGAAAGTCAGACGGGGCTTCGTCTGTGACGCTCATGCATAGAAGGCTTTAAGCTTCGCTTTCATCTGCAACTCCGTCTGTATTTCGCGCCGGTTTTCCGGGCGTCCCTTCCGGCATCACAAAACCCCTTTGAGTTTACGGAGAAAACATGTCAAAACTTGTCAAATTAAACAGAGAGTTTCTAAGCGGTAAGGTGGAAGCGGGCATAGAGATTATCCCGCCCGCCATGGACGCAGATGTTGTTGCCGCCTTCGCAAACAATACAAATTTCCCCTACAGGCAGATTGAGCTTGGGCAGATTACTGCGAAGGCTGAGACGGGCGACATCAAGTTTGGAGACGGCACGGCGCAGGTCGTCTTTAAAGGCAGCGCCAGCACGATGGCTGGTCTCGGCGTCTATCCAGACCCGGATAAGCTGTTAGCTGCGCTCAATGTTCAGGAGAACCTCAACGCCGGACTTGATCTCAATAAAGACCCGGAGAGCCTTTATCTGGCGCTCAGGTGGGGGTACGACCTTGAGGCTTCGGCTAAGGGTTCTATCGCTCTGGGCGCGCCCGGCGCTATCACCCTCAGTGGGACGGGCAAACGCGAAGCCCTCTACGCCGTCATCAGGCGGCTTGATAAAGATACCGGAGCGGTGTCGGCGGTCGAGAAAGTGGCGAAGAGCTGGATGCTTCCTTCGCAGATTAATGGGCTTGACGACCTTGAGCCTGGCACATGGCTGATAGCGGAAGTTGACGGCTCCGTGGCTCTTTCGCTGGGCGTGCAATACGGCTACGACTTTAACTGGGTGCGAGAGGCGCAACTTCTGGGCCTGAGCGGCGACATAGGGCTGCGTCTTCACATGGGCATCTCGGCGGCGCTCAACTTCAACGCGAGCGGCAATTTCGCCGTCGTCGTCAGCCGCGACCCGAAAGATGGCGCGGACCAGACGTTGCGTTTCAGGCTCTTCCGTCTGCGACAAAAGGGCTGGGGCTTCGCTTTCAATGCGGGTGCTTCCGTGCAGGCTGACTTCAGTGATTTCCTGCCGGAGTTTGACGAGTTCATCAAGGCTATCTTCGGCGTGCACGGCGCGCAGGTGCTCAAAGACCTCAAGGCGGTTGAGAAATGGACTAACCCCGATCAGAGCCTCGAAGACATCCTCGGCGAAGTGAGCGTTGAATACAGCTGGAAGCTGCTAAAAGAGGTGACCGGCATAGACCCTGAGCAGGCTTTCAATCAGGCCAGAGACCGCCTGGCCGGTTTCATCAATAAGTGGAACGAACTCCCGCACAGCATCGCGACTCGTATATGGAAGCTGGTTGAAAAGAGCGAAGACCTCTCGGGCATTCGTCGCTTGGCGGAAACAATACGGGACGCCAACATGGACACCGTGAAGAAACCGCTCGAAGACCTGCTGGCCGATGTCGATTTCTTCCGCACTCCTGCCGGGGCGTGGCTTGTGGCCGCCGCCTCTAAAGGCATCTTTAACGCCATCA
>DASVVZ010000416.1:0-6917 GCA_036389875.1 Pyrinomonadaceae bacterium | reverse complement strand
GGAAAGAGCGGCTCTACCCGCACGACCCGGCTGACGATCTCATCGACATGGGCGCAAACCTTCTCGTCTCGCTCAACGCTTCGCCGTTCAACAAAGGGAAGATGGGGCAGCGCTGCTCGATGGTGGCGCACAGGGCAAAGGCGGCGGGACTTCCCATCGTCTTCGTCAATCTCGTCGGCGGCAACGACGGGATCATCTTCGACGGCGCGAGCATCGTCGCGGACTGTCGCGGCGAGATCATCCTCCAAGCGCCGCCCTTCGAAGAGTTCTTCGGGACGGTTGATTTGGACTGCGGCAAGGCGGACGGGTACTGCCTGCCGGGAGACGACATAGAAACGGTCAGGCGCGCTCTGGTGCTGGGCATACACGATTACGCGCGCAAGAACAGGTTTACGACCGCCGTGCTGGGGCTTTCGGGCGGCATCGATTCTGCGGTCGTGGCGGCGCTGGCGTGCGAGGCGATGGGTTCCGAGAACGTGCTCTCCGTCATGATGCCTTCGCCCTATTCGTCGCGCGGCTCTATTGACGACTCCGTAGAGCTTGGCCGCAATCTCGGCATGAAGACGATAGAGCATCCGATTTCGTCTGCCTTCGAGGTGTTGACGAAGGAGCTTGATCTGGTGAAGCCCGCCAGTAGCGGCTCGTCGCTGGCGGCTGAGAATCTACAGTCGCGCCTGCGCGGAAACATGCTGATGACCATCTCCAACAAGGAGGGCCGCCTGCTGCTCTCCACCGGAAATAAATCCGAGCTTGCGCTGGGCTACTGCACGCTCTACGGCGACACGAACGGCGGGCTCGCAGTCCTCGGCGACCTCTTGAAGACGGAAGTCTACGCGCTCGCGCGTCACATCAACCGAGAGAGCGAGATTATTCCGCGCGCCATCATCGAAAAGGCACCTTCGGCAGAGCTTGCGCCCGGACAGTACGACGAGCAGTCGCTCCCGCCTTACGCCAGGCTGGACCCTATCCTTAAGCTCTACTTCGAGCAGAAGGCCACGCCGGAAGAGATAATCGAGGCCGGCCATGACCGGCAGATGGTCTACGACATACTGAACCGCGTGGAGTCGCCCGCCAACGAGTTCAAGCGCAGGCAGCTTCCCCCGACTCTCATCATCTCGAAGAACGCCATAGGCATAGGACGCCGCCGCCCCGTCACGCATCACTACAAGCGCGTGCCGCCGGAGGCTTAAACAGGACGAAAGCCGTTGCGCGACATACCTGTTATAGAGACTGAAAGGCTCAGGCTCACTATCCCGGACGTGTGTGAAGCCGCCCGCATGGTCTCTTACGTTAAGGAGAACAGGGAGCATTTCGCCCCGTGGGCTCCGCCTGAGCCGGCGGGCTATTACACGGAAAAGTTCTGGCGCGAATATCTTCAAACTTCCCGGCGGCAGTTCGAGCAGGACTTCTCCATGAGGCTCATCATCTTCCTTCCCGATGACGCGGAGCGCGCGGTCGTGGGCGATTGCAACTTTACAAACTTCGTGCGCGGCCCATTTCAGGCGTGCTATCTTGGCTACAAGATAGCAAAGCGCGCCGAGGGTCGCGGGCTGATGCACGAGGCTCTACAGGCTGCGATTAATTATGCCTTTGAGACTCTCCGACTGCATCGCATCATGGCGAATTACGTTCCGACCAACGAGAGAAGCGGCAGGCTGCTCAGGCGGCTCGGCTTCACGGTCGAAGGCTACGCGCGCGATTATCTTCTGGTGGGAGGGGCGTGGCGCGACCACGTCCTGACTTCACTGACCAACACGTCCCTGAAGCCCGAAGACGTTAAATAGCATCCATACACGCTCCTGATTCAAAAATGATGAAGACCGAATTAACAGACGGCGTCATACGACTGCGGCCCTACACCACGGACGACGCTCAAGAACTCTACGAGGCCGTGCGCGAATCCATACCGGAGGTTCAGCCCTGGATGTCCTGGTGTCACCCGGACTATTCGATTGAAGAGACGCGCCAGTGGCTCTCCATGCGCGCGGAGGTCTCGGAGAAAGGCGCGGACTACGGCTTCCGTGTAGCGGACGCTCAATCAGACCGCATGCTGGGCGGGGTGGGCTTGGGCCAGATTAATAGCCTTCACCGCAGGGGCAATCTGGGCTACTGGATTAGGACGAGCGCTACGGGGCGCGGCGTGGCTACGCGTGCGACGCGCCTTGTGGCGCGCTTCGGCTTCGAGGAATTGAAGCTCATACGCATAGAGATAGTCGCGGCCGTGGGCAATCTGGCCAGCCAGCGAGTCGCAGAAAAAGCCGGGGCCGTGCGCGAAGGCGTTATGCGCAAAGCCCTGCTGGTTCGCGACACGGCGCACGACGCCGTACTGACATCTCTCATAGAAGAAGATATGAAAAGCTGGGAATGAAGGATAATGCGGAAGGCCGCAGCGCGAGACGTGCAGAAGTGGATAAAGAGCGCTCACAGTCGAATCGCGCCCGTTTACATAGTTCCGCCTTCAGCCTTCTACCGTCTCTCTCGTTCCTGCTCCTGCTCTGCTTCATAGCCTACTACTCGATCCTCAACTCTTACTTTCTCTCGGACGACTTCGTGCAGGTGGGCAGGGTTCTCAAGGGCGACTGGTCTGTCGTCTGGGGGCGCGAGCACGGCGGTTTCTTCAGGCCGCTCTTCATACTGAGCTACGTCGTTGACAGCCGTGTCTGGGGCGGCCGCCCGCTCGGCTATCACCTGACGAACGTGCTCGTACACGGCCTGAACTCTTACCTGGTTTACAGGCTGTCGCTGCCCCTGTTTCACCCACAGAGCCTCTCTGAAGAATCCACACGTCGTATCGGTCTTGTCACGAGCCTGCTCTTTCTGCTTCATCCTTCGCACACGGAGGCCGTCTCCTGGATTTCAGGGCGCGCAGACCTGCTGGCGACGCTTTTTTCCCTGGCGGCGCTTCTGGCCTGCATCTTCTATATGGGGAGCCGCCGCGCGCGTTACCTGCTCGTCTCGCTTCTCTGCTTCGCGCTCGCGCTGCTTGCGAAAGAGTCGGCCGCATCGCTCCCCATCATCATCTTCGCCGTGGGAATCTACCTGGCTGCCGCAGCGGGCGAGCGTGGAAAGACGGCGTTCGTCGTGGCGGTAAAGACGAGCGCTCTCTTCTTTCTGTTACTACTGCTGTTTGTTGTCGTGCGCCGCGCGGCGCTGGGCACCTGGCTGGGGGGATACGGCGCGGAGCAGCACCTGAACTTTTCACCCGGCTGGGTACGCGACCGTTTCCTGCAGGCTTCTCTGAGAGCGCTCTTTCCCGTGATGCCGCCTGAGCTTTCAGCCATTCTTCTCAAGCCGCTCAAATCTACGGCTTTCATAATCTTCACGCTGGGCTCCATAGCGCTCATCGTTTTTCTCCTGAGACGGCGCAGGCTCTCAGATGAAAAGGCTACCAGAAGCCGTCAGAACAGGCTTGCGCTGCTTCTTCTGGCCGCGTTCGTCCTGAGCCTGTTGCCGGTCATAAATCTTCGCCTGAGCCTCTTCGACACTCAGGGCGAAAGATTCATCTACTGGCCTTCCGTCTTCGCCGTCCTGCTCATCACTCACCTGGGCTTCGTTCTAATCGGCGGCGGAAAGTGGCGGCTAGGGCTGGCGCTCTGCCTGCTGGCCTTCTACTCCGTCAGCCTGCACAGGACGAATCAGAGGTGGAGAGAAGCCGCGGAGACTTCACGAAGCATAAAGGAGGAGCTTGTGCCGGGGGCTTCAGGTGAGCAGAGCCTGATTGTCATCAACGCGCCCGATAACCTGCGCGGCATCCCAGTCTTTCACAATGGCCTACAGGAGGCGCTCACCACCTTTCAGGACAACGGGCCGAGCCCTGAGGCGCGCGTGCTCTCGCTTCATAGCATTCAATCTCTTAATGACGGCGCGGAGTTAAAGATGGAAGGCGACGCTTTCACACTGCGCCTGGCGAATCGCGAAGACGCGTTCACGAAGATTGCGGAAGGGGTGAACTGTGTGGAGATTCAGGAACGCTCTGGCGGAGCGTTCAGGTTTCGGCTACAGAATTGCCCGCCCGGCTCTGCTCTCTACTTCTTTAATGCGGGGAGAATGTACAGGGTGATTGGCAATGAGAGGAATGGCGCGTCGTTCTGATAACTGCCAGGGCGTGTATAATCCGTATTCTTTTACGAGGCGTAGGCGGCGTAGACCGTCTTGACCTTATCCAGAAAGTCGCGCCGGTCAATCAGGTAATAGAGCTTGACGGGCGCGTCGCCGCCCGTGAGATGTTCTACCAGTTGCTCCAGCACTTCGAACTGGTCGCGCTCCGTGATGCCGCGAGATTCCAGATAGCCGCCGTAGCGCATGCGCCTGACTAAATCGAGTAGCGTCAGCCGGCCTTCGAGCGTGCGCCCGCCGTGCGCGTGCGAGCGGCTGACAAGGTATTGCACCAGAAGGGCGTCGTTATAGAGCGCGGGCGAGAGATAAAGTCGAGCGCCCTCTCGCTCGAATCCTTCTTCCAGCCTGTTAGAGCGGCGCACGGCGCGCACGCCTTCGAAAACTTCGGCCCAGCCGGTTTTAGGGTCGTTCCTTTCAAGGAACGCCCGCGTAGCTTTCATGAGCCACGCGTCCTCTTCCAAATCTAGCCCCTGCATGAGCCTGTCCAGCCAGTCGAAGAAGATTGCGCGGCGCGTAGATTTCTTCTCCGTGACGATGAACTGCTCTTCCGATTTAGGCAGAGACTTGAGAAGAGCGCGGCGCGACGCGTCCGTCTGCTTTCCGCCTTCTATGCGATAGGTGTCCAGGCGCGCGTGCCAGCGCTTGGCCGCGTCGCAGTAAGGGCAGCGAGGATGTTTTTCATCGCTGTCGAAGTACGGCCGCTGCGCATCCTGCGTCGTCAGCTCCTCTATGGACGGCGAGTGCTTTTTTATCTCGGAGTAAGCTGTGCGCGGAGCAAGTCCAAGCTGCGTAGTGAAGATATCGAAGATACAGGCCAGGCAGAGACGCTTGGTGTATTCGGTAAGGTTGCTCGGCGGGAAGGCCGAGAAATCCAGCTCACGCTTCTTTGCCGTGACCACCATAAACTCTTATCCGATGGAGACGAGCGCCGGACGAAGCCCTTCGTCCGTGTGGCCCACGGCCAAATCAAGCTCGGCCTCTATGTCGCCCGTCCGGGCAGAGAGGGATTTAAAGTCGAAGAGCTTCGGGTCCAGCAGGTGCGTGGGCACGGCATTGCCGAGCGCCGTCAACATGGAGCTGCGTATGTTGGGAATCTCTTTCTCCAAATCCGCTATGAGGCGCTTGACGCGCGCACGCTTCAGGTTCGTCTGCGAGCCGCACAGGTCGCACGGAATAATAGGAAACTGCTTTTCGGCGGCGAACTCGGCTATGTCCGACTCGCGGCAGTAGGCCAGTGGGCGTATGACAGTGTTGCGTCCGTCGTCCGAGCGCAGTATCGGCGGCATGGCCTTCAGCGTTCCCACGTAGAAGAGGTTCAGCAGGAGGGTCGTGATGATGTCGTCCGCGTGATGGCCCAGCGCAATCTTCGTGCAGCCCTCTTCGACGGCGGTGCTGTAGAGAATCCCCCGGCGCAGGCGCGAGCAGACCGAGCAGTAAGTCTTTCCTTCGGGCACCAGCCGCTTGACCACCGAGTAGGTGTCTCGCTCGATGATGCGATGCGGAACACTGCGGCCCTCAAGATATTCCGGCAGGACGTGGGCGGGGAAACCCGGCTGCTTCTGGTCTAAATTTACGGCCAGTATGTCGAAATTGACTGGCGCGCGCTCTCTCACGTCCAGCAGCAGGTCTAGCATGGTAAAGCTGTCCTTGCCGCCCGAAAGGCAGACCATCACGCGGTCGCCGTCCTCTATCATGTTGAAATCTTTGATGGCCTCGCCCATACGGCGAAGCAGCCTGGTCTTAATCTTGCTCTCGACAAACATGCTCTCTAATCTCTGTCCTTCACCACGCTTGTTATCACACGTCAGGATGCCACGTCACCGCCGCGCCGCGCAACTGCCGGTTTGAGGGCCCGGCTCTTATTGCATTTTGATTGCGAGCGTAGATAAAGCTGGACAGCGCCGCCGGTAATTACTTATAGTTCCTGATGCGCTATGAGTTAAGAGCGTTTGCCCCGCGTGTCGAAGTGGAATCAGCAGGCCACAGCAGTCCTCTCGGAATTAACAAGCTTTCATAAGTCTTGCCCGGCACTCACGTCTCTGTTTTTCGCGTCCCAGCCGGATGCGAAAGATAAAGTGTCTCTAATCGTCCTGGCGGCCAACAATTGATGGAGGAATAATCATGCTTAGAATGGGAAAGAACCATAAGACAGAGCAAGCGGAGCAGGAGAGAAATAACACACAGTATCAATCACAGTATAACGCGCAGCCCGGCTATGCACAGTACCCGTCGCAGGAGACGAACGCGCAGGCCGCGCAGCCCCTGCCTTCGACTGTGACGCGCGCCGTCAGCGAATCCGAGTCCCTCGCGCGCGACATAAAGGAAGGAACCCTCTCGGGCTATGTGGGCAACGGAACGTCGCTCACGGGCGAAGCCAACTTTCGCGGCATGCTGCGCATTGACGGCCATCTGACGGGCCGCATAGTTTCCCAGGACGGGACGCTGCTGGTTGGAACCAACGGGCAGGTGGACGCGGACATAGAGGTGGCCGTGGCCACCATTAACGGCACGGTCAACGGCGACATCATCGCCACCGAACGCCTTGAGATGGGACGGGCCGCGCACGTCAAGGGCAACATACAGACGCCTTCGCTGATGATAGAGCAGGGCGCAGTCTTCGAGGGAAGCTGCCGCATGTCGCAGCTCAAAGAGTCCAAGGAGAAGCAGCGCGAAGCCGCCAAAGATTATGTAGAAGCGGCCGCCTCCCCTGAGGTCGAAAACGTTTCCGAAGTCGCTAGCTGAGAAACAAAAACTCCTGCTGTTCCGCGAAGGCGCTTTCGGAGCCGATGGCTCCGAAAGCG
>DASVVZ010000415.1:0-3711 GCA_036389875.1 Pyrinomonadaceae bacterium | reverse complement strand
CAGTAGTGTTCTGTATATCGATAGAGGAAGAGGTGGCGTAGGTCGAGCCGTTCTGGAAATAGTTATCGGCCGACCACTGCTGATTCTGTGAATCTAAGTAGGCCGGGCCTCCGCTGTTTATCCTCTCTACGCTCGCCTGCGCGGAGGCGGCATTGGAGAAAAGCGTGTTCCGTACAAGAGCGACGCCGGAAAGAAGAAGAAGGGCCGAGAGGAGCAGCACGCCTCTTTTAGCCCTGCTGGAAGCCGGGCTCTTGCTTGACGAAATGGACGTGAGCTGTGAAAAGGGCTGCAAAAACGGATTGCGCCGGATGCGGGGCTTAGACATCGAAATCTTCTCCGGTGACGTTCGGAAATTCCAGTTAATAAAAAGTTGATGGCCTGCTCGGACGCGCAAGGAGCCTTCGGTGCCTTTTCCCGGGTAAGAGGATACACGGGCACACCTTTCTCTTTGCTACCGCCGACTTAGAATCTAATAAAGTCCTAATAGGCTCTATCTTTTAGTAAACGGAGGCGCTCCTGATGGGCGAGCCTCAAATACCAGCTCTCTGGCAGGTTCGGGAAGATTAACATTTTAGTGGCGCTCGCATCAAAGGGGCATGGCCCCTGCGCGGATAGCGCCTGCTGTTTATATCTTTGAAACTATTTGGCCGAGAGCGTCTTCGTGCGCGCCCGCTTCCGTCTCCGGCACGCTCTTAATCGTCCAGTCGTGCGGCGTGTAGAAGCGCCCGCGCACTATGCGGCCGGGGTCTACGCGCACCATGGCGCAGTGATACTGCCACTCTATGCCCTCCAGGGGCTCGCGCTGTACCACGGTCGCGTCCAGATGATAGATGCCCGGCTGAAGCCCCAGCTCGGGACACGAGAACTCAACGCGCCCGTGCCCGGGCTCAACTTCCAGCCTTCTCTCGGGAGACTCGGTGGTCAGCTGGCAATGCAGCTCTTCGTCGCCCGCGTAGAAGAATAGCTCGAAGACAGCATCTTCCACGCGCTCGTGCGCGAAATACTCTATTGATACCGAAAGCGGGCCGCCCGTCTTAAAAGCGGAGGTTTCGTTGCCGAACGAATCGCGGAAGACGACCGAGCGAATCTCTATTCTACGGGTATTGATGCCGGCCTGCGCCGCTGGCGGCTGCGAGGCGGTAAAGCTTCCTGCTAGGCGCTGGTATTCGGCTATGACTTCGCGCGGCGGGCCGCTCGCCGCGACCTCTCCGCGCTGTATGAGCAGCACGCGGTCGCACAAACGCTCCACCGAGCCCAGGTCGTGCGAGACGAAGACGATGGTCTTGCCGCCGTGCTTGAGGTCTGTGATTCGCTGGAGGCACTTGGCCTGAAAGGCGGCGTCGCCCACGGCCAGCACTTCGTCCAGCAGCAGCACGTCCGGGTCGAGATGCGCCGCGATTGAAAAGCCAAGGCGCACGTACATCCCCGATGAGTAGCGCTTGACGGGCACGTCTATGAACTGCCGTATGCCTGCGAACTCGACTATCTGATCCAGCTTTTCGGTAATCTCCCTACGGCGCATGCCCAGGATTGAGCCGCTCAGGTAGACATTCTCCCGGCCCGTCAGTTCCGGGTGAAAGCCCGAGCCGACTTCGATTAGAGCCGAGAGCCGCCCGTTGATTGTAATCTGGCCGGAGGTCGGCGTCGTGATGTTCGACAGGAGCTTGAGAATAGTAGATTTGCCAGCGCCGTTGTGGCCTATGATGCCGAGCGCCTCGCTTCTCTCGACCTCGAAGGTCACATCTCGCAAGGCCCAGAAGTCCTGCGAGCCGCGCCTGAGCTGCCTGAGCTTTCGCAGGATGGGATTGCTGCTCGCCGCGCTCTCATCTTCACTGGCGCGCACCTTGTATCTCTTCGAGACGTGTTGGAATTTGAGGTCAATCATAGCCATCTTCGCTTCGCAGCCCTACGTTAGATAACGTCCGCGATTGTCGCCTCCACGCGCTTGAAGTAGACGTAAGAGATTGCCAGCAGCACCAGCGACGCCAGAAGCGACACGCCCAGGGAGGTAAAATCCGGCGGTTCTCCCTGAAGCATCACGCGGCGAAAGCTCTCTATGATTCCGGCCATGGGGTTGAGCATGTAAAAGGGGCGGAGCCACGAGGGCACCGCGCTCAAAGGATAAACGACCGGCGAGGCGAACATCCATAACTGCATCAGGAGCGGCATCGCCACGCCTATGTCACGAAAGCGCACCTGTGTTGCCGAAAACAGCAGCGACACCGCGGTCGCAAAGCAGGTCAGGACAATGATGATCGGAATGCTGTAAAGAGCCATCCACGTCAGCTGCACGTTGTAGTAAATCAATAGCCCGGCGAAGACCGTGCTCGCCACCAGAAAATCGAAGAGCGCCGCTATCACGTAGGTGAGCGGCAAGACCTCGCGCGGGAAGTAGACCTTTGTCACAAGGTCCGCGTGGCTGACGAGCCCGTTGGTGGAATTGACCAGCGCCGTCGAAAAGTATGTCCAGGGCAGAAGCGCCGAGTAGGCGAAGACGGCGTAAGGGATGCCGTCAGACGGCATGCGCGCTATGTAAGAGAAGATGAGCGTGTAGATGAGCATCAGCGAGAGCGGTTGCAGCACGGCCCACGCCACGCCCAGCACCGACTGCTTGTAGCGCACCTTGACCCTATGCACGCTCAGCGTGTAAAGCAGGTCCCTGTATTGAGAGAGCTTCGCAACGTCGCGCAGCACGCCGCCCATAGAGATGGCGGGCGCGCCTATGACGGTTATGCGCCGCTCTCTGGAATCGAACGCGTCGGCTTGCGCCAACTGCTCCGGTGTAATATCCGAACTCATTCCGGCCCTTTCCCCTTATGACGTGCGGCTGACGGCCAAAGAATCGTTGCCCGCCTCAAGCGTAGCGCTCGCAGCCTTCCTGTAAAAATGTTTGCCGTAGAAGAAGCCCGCAAAGTCCCACACGGCCAGCTCGTCCGCAAAGCCCTCCGCGCGATTCCTGTCAAACCGAATCACTCGCGCCACTTTGCTCACAGCGCCGCGCAGGGCTTTGCCGAAAATCCACCTCGGCACCCCCAGCAGGTAAGCCACGGGCGAGCGCCGGCCTCTATCAATCACGCCCATGGAGACGCCGCGCCAGAAACACCACTGGCGAAAGTAACGCTTCGTCAATCTTTCCGGCGGGATGTAGTGATAAATAACCAGGCCCGGAAGATAGAACCCGCGCGCCCCTGAGTCCCTCAGACGGTGATACATATCCTCGTCTTCGCAGGAGAGAAGATGCTTGTCCGTACGCCCTAGAGAGGTAGTGTAAAGCCCTACCTTTTCCAGAATAGAGCGGCGGAGCACGGAATTTCCGCCCATCAATATGCCCGGGTAATTTTCGTCAAAGGGACACTTACGGTCGCCCCCGTCCACCCAGCCGACAACGCCCCTGTAGGAGAGCGGGAACCATTCGGGGCGCTCCATCCCCCAGCGCGGGGCGCAGGGGCCACCTATGAAATCAACACCCGGGTCGCCGAAAGCCTCGTAAGCCTGCTCGTACCACCCGGCGTCAATCTCCTCGTCGTCGTCAATCGTGCCCACAAGGTCGCCGTCCGTAGCCCGTATCCCTGCATTCAGCGCGGGCGACCTTCCCTGCTCTTTTTCCAGTAGATAAGAGAGGCGCGCCGCGCCGTATCTTTCTATGTAATCCTCAACGACCCCGCGTGTATCGTCTTTGGAGTTGTTGTCAACGACGGTGATCTGCACGCT
>DASVVZ010000414.1:0-10076 GCA_036389875.1 Pyrinomonadaceae bacterium | reverse complement strand
TCAGACAGGCCAAGGCCATTATCATAGTCACGGGGCAGGGAGCATACGAAGACCCAGAGCGCTCGCGCCAACTCTCTGAAATCCTGAGGGAAAAGGAGATCCCTCATCAACTTCATATGTGGGGCCACGACGTGAACCACGACTGGCCCTGGTGGAGAAAGATGCTCCCCTTCTATCTGGATAAGCTGTTCTAAGAAGCCGGAAGTAGAAAAGGAAAAGGGAAGAAAGAATGCAATATTCTTTCTTCCCTTTTCCTTTTCTACTTCCGGCTTAAATTATCAGGGTTCGTCCGAGCCCTTCTTGCCTTTCTTCTTTGGCTCTACCTCTCTGGGCCTGGAGGTTGACGGCGCGGTAGGAGTTTCCGTGCGCGGCGGAGGCGGCTCGGTCTTCTTAGGAGTAGTGTCGGCAGCAGGCCGGTTATCTCCCGAGGAAGAGTTATCCGTCTTGGGAGCGGGCGGCAGCGTCACCTGTTCGAGCTTGGGCTCGGTGGTGTTGGTGCTGCCACTATTATCGGAGCTGTCGCGCTTGGCGCTGGCGCGAGCCATGGCTGCGGCCACCTTATCTTCGCTCATCTCACCCTTGCGCTGCTGATTCAGCTCCTTCATGTCTTCAGGAATCGCAGGCGGCTTCGGGAAATCCTCCTTCTCTTTGTCCTTGAGGAAATCCTTCATGAAGGCCACGTAGAAGGGGAGCGCGCCGTGCCCGCCCGTCATGTCGTTGCCCAGCGGCTTCTTTCTGCCGGGATAGCCCATCCACACGCCCGTCACGTAGGTCGGCGTGTAGCCTATGAACCACACGTCCGTGTGGTCGTTGACCGTGCCGGTCTTGCCTCCCTGCTGCACGCCCAGCACGCGAGCGCCAGTAGCCGTTCCGGCTTCGATTACGCCTCGCATCATGGAGACCATCGTCAGCGCCACGTATTCGCTCGTCACCTTGTAGGTCGTCTTCTCCCACTCTTCCAGAACGTTTCCGTCCCGGTCAACCACCCTGCGAATCATGTGCGGCTCGACCCTCACGCCCTTGTTCGGAAATGCAGAGTAGGCCGAGACCATCTGATTGAGAGGAACTTCGGTCGCTCCCAGAGCCGAAGGAAGATACGGAGCCATGGGAACCGTGATGCCGAAGCGCCTGACCATCTGCGCTCCGGTCTGTATGCCCACGGTTTGCAATAGGTGAACGGCCGGGACGTTCAGCGATTTGGCGAGCGCGATTTTCATCTGCACGTCGCCGTTACCCGTAGAGCCGTCGTAGTTGTGCGGCACCCAATCGCCTACCTTAATAGGAGCGCCTGAGACGGTGGACTCCGGCGTCATGCCCCATTCGATTGCAGCCGTATAGATGTAGGGCTTGAAGGCGGAGCCCGTCTGACGATAAGCCTGTGTGGCGTTGTTGAACTTCGAGAGCGTAAAGTCATAACCGCCCGCCATGGTGATAATCTCGCCGTTCTTGGCGTTGAGCGTCATCATGGCTCCCTGCACGCCCGGCACCTGCGAAAGCTCCACCTGCAGGCGGCGGTTCTTGTCGTCAATGTTCTTGATGGAGAAATGGAAGAGGTCGCCCACCTTGAACTCGGAACGCACGGAGCGCTTTGACCATCCGGTGTCTTTGTCCGTGACGGTCGCCATGTAATCACCGAAGCGTACCTGCGCCTCGCCCTTCGCTGTGTCAACCTTTGTGACCAGCCCCATGTAGTGCTCGCCCAAGCGGTACTCGTTTCCGTACCAGTCCGGGTGCTTGAAATTTTGGAGCGCCTGCGGCGTGACCGGCTGGCCGTTGCCTATGTTGGCGTAAGCGCCGCGCCAGCCCGCGTGCGTGCGGTCGTATTCACGAAGCCCCGCGCGCAGGACTTCCATAGCCTTCTCCTGAGCGTGTGCGTTAATAGAGGTGTAGACGCGCAAGCCTCCCTGCGCCACGCGGGTCGTGTACTTGTCTTCCAGATACTGGCGAATCTCTTCGACCGGATAGTCGAAGGCGGTCGAGCGACTCTGTCCCTGGTAGTAGACCGTGTCGGCCAGCACAATAGGCTTGGCCTTGGCCTTGTCCACTTCCGACTGCGAGGCGAAACCGTTTTTGGCCATCTGGTCTAATACAAGGTCTCTGCGCTCTTTGGCAGCCTGCATGTTGACGGTGGGGCTGTACTGCCCCGGCGCTTTCGGAATGCCCGCCAGCAGCGCCGCCTCCTCCAGCGTCAAATCCTTAGCCTGCTTGCCGAAGAAGGTCTCGGCCCCGGCCTCCAGCCCGTAAGAGTTAGCGCCCAGGAAGATGTGGTTGACGTACATCTCCATTATCTGGTTCTTGGTGTAGTAGCGCTCTATCTGAAGCGCAATCAGCCACTCGTTTATCTTTCGCTTCAGGGTCTGCTCTTTGGAGAGGAAGAGATTCTTCGTCAATTGCTGCGTCAGGGTCGAGCCGCCCTCACGGCTCCCCGTAGTGATGTTCTTCAGAACTGCGCCGGCTATGCGTATCGGGTCAATGCCTACGTGGTCGTAGAAGCGCGTGTCCTCTATAGCGAGGATGGCGTTCTTGACGTTGGGCGGAATCTCCTCGTACTTCAGAGGGATCCTCTTCTCCAGCGCGAACTCGCCGATTACCGTCTCGCCGTCGTCCGCGTAGATGCGCGTCACTACGCTTGGGCGATAGGTGGCGAGCGACGCGACCTCGCTGGCCGCCTGCGAGTAGTTAAGCTCGTAAGCCACGATGACGCCGGTCAGGCCGCCCGCAGTGAGCGCCAGAAGCAGCACGGCCGGGAGCCAGAAGCGGCGCAGGAAGTGGCGGCGGCGAGCCGGAGGCGCATTCAAGCGCGTCTTCTGCGCGACGGGATTTTTGGAAGCCATAAAACTAAAGACCTCTTACGGAAAATAGAAGCGAGCATTCCAGAAGGATTCGCTTCCGAAGCTGTCGGCTAGAGGAGACTCTGGACAAAACCAGCACCGAATTATAACGCAAGACAAAGTAAGTCCCAAACCTCAAGTCCAAAGACCCGAATCAAAAGCTCACTCTTTCGACCCGGAAGACGGAGCATAAAGCAAGTACAACTTAGGCGGCGGTTTCCACATCTAAATGGCGTGTTTCAAGCAGTTTGGCTCGAAATCACTTGTGGCTGACAGCGGTGGCTCGTTCTTTTTAGCTCTCAGTTCTTTGACCAAACGGGCCGCGGTCACTATAATTCACGGGCTTTCTGATAAGGGGGCGACAGGCTTCGACAGGAGTCATGAACCTCGCTTTGGATGCATGCAGGGCTCTCTCTGTGCAGCTCTTTAAAAAGCGTAGAGAAAAACAATTGCCAACTCAAACGAATTGGCTCTCGCTGCCTAATTAAGCACCGAGCGTCTCGCCGCAAGTTGCTCATGCGCGCGGAGTGAGATGTCACTTAGATGAGCTGGCCTGCTCCGACTGTTCGCGGGAGCGGGCGAGAACAAAGCCGAGCTAGCTTCCCGCGCGAGGTCTTCGTCGCTTCACTTACTCTGCGGGAGGCGAAACTAAAAAAAGAGAAGCGGCTAAGCATGTAGATTCCGGCGTCGTCGGCTTTTGGATCCGAGTTCGACTCTCGGCGCCTCCATTTAATAAAGAAGTAAAAAGGCAAAAGTAGAAGAGGACAAGCTCTTCACTTTTGCCTTTTTACTTTTGCCTTACCTGCGGTTTCCTGCGATACTTTGGCTTGCTTTTACATCCCATATCCTCGGCCTGAATTCCCTTGAATCAAGACCTCCCCATTGGCATATTCGATAGCGGCGTAGGCGGCTTGACCGTTTATCGCGCGCTGCACGAGCGGCTGCCCGACGAGCGATTCGTGTATCTGGGCGACACGGCGCGCGTGCCTTACGGGACGCGCTCTCTGGCGACCGTTGAGCGATACGCCATCGAGAACGCGCGTTTTCTGGAATCGCACGGCATAAAGGTGCTGGTCGTGGCCTGTAACACGGCGTCGGCGCTTGCCCTGCCCGCGATACGCGACGCCGTGCGCGTGCCCGTGCTCGGCGTGATAGAGCCTGGGGCGCATGCCGCCGTCGCGGCCTCCGGCGGTAAAACCTTGAAGAGAAGAATCGGCGTCATCGCCACGGAAGCCACCGTGCAGAGCGGCGCTTACGCTTCGGCCATCTCGCGGCTAGACCCGGATGCTTCCGTGATAGAGCGCGCCTGCCCGCTCTTTGTTCCTTTGGCCGAAGAGGGCTGGGCCGACACGGATGTCGCGCAGATGGTCGCCGCCGATTATCTGAGAGAGATTAAAGAGAGCGGCGTGGATACGCTCGTACTGGGCTGCACGCACTATCCTATCCTGAAGCGCGTGATTCAGGAGAGGGTGGGAAGAGAAGTCGCCTTGATTGATTCGGGCGAGGCCGCCGCCTCGGACGTGGAAGGATTGCTTGAGAAGAACGCCCTGCGGCGGACGCAGAAATTTGGGGGCGCGCGCGAGCGACAACTGTGCGATGACCTTGACCACTTTTATGTGACGGACGCCGCGGCGCGCTTCAGCCGCGTGGCCGAAAGATTCCTGGGGAGCGCGCCTTCTCACCTGGAGGCCGTGGAGGTTTGGGGACACGATGAGCTTCGCACGCACTGACGGTCGCGCGCCGGACGAGCTGCGCCCCGTCAGAATCACGCCCGATTTCATGCCGTACGCGGAAGGCTCCGCGCTGATAGAGATGGGGCAGACGCGCGTCATCTGCACGGCGAGCGTGGAAGAACGCCTGCCGCCTTTCCTGCGTAACAAAGGGCAGGGCTGGGTGACTGCCGAATACGCCATGCTGCCGCGCGCCACGCTCTCTCGCACGCAGCGAGAGACGGGTCGCGGCGGGCCGTCGGGCCGCACTCACGAGATTCAACGCCTGATTGGCCGCAGCCTTCGAGCCGTGGCTGATTTAACCCTACTTGGCGAGCGCAGCATCACTATCGACTGCGACGTGCTACAGGCGGACGGCGGCACGCGCACCGCGGCCGTCACCGGCGCTTACGTCGCCTACGTATTGGCCGTGCGGCGCCTTCAGCGACATAAGAAGATTGAGAAGAATCCCGTCACGGGCGAGCTTGCGGCCGTCAGCGTAGGAATAGTCGACGGCGCTCCGCTGCTGGATTTGAAGTATGATGAAGACTCGCGCGCGGAGGTGGACATGAACATAGTCTGCACGGGCGACGGGCGCTTCATAGAGGTTCAGGGGACGGCCGAGGGCTCGCCTTTCACGCGCGACGAGATGGACAATCTACTGGGCCTGGCCTCGCGCGGCATAGAGCGTCTGCTCGTCGCCCAGCGCGAAGCCATAGAGAGGGCCGCGCGGTAGAAGCGGGACAACTCGGTTGGGAAAGACCGGCATCTGATAGGCTGGTGAAAATAGAGCTTTCAGCTACTTTTGAGCTTTCAAGACAACCTCACAAACATTTAACAGGGCCAAAAGTATTAGAACTACAAGGAGCAGTTAAAAGTTTATGCGAAAATTGAGCATCACGCTTGCCTGTGCTCTTCTCATAGTCGTCTCTTCCCTGAGCGCTCCGGCGCAGACGGAGACTTTTGCGGACGCCAACGTGGATTACACGCTTGAGCTTCCGTCCGCCGCATGGCGGCTGAACGAGCGGCCGAGCCCGGACAACTCGCTCGTAGGCTTCATCTACGGCGACCGTACGGACGGTTATCTACAGATTCGCAAAGAGGTGGTGGACGCGGGCGTGACGCCGCAGAGCCTGTCGCAGCGTGAAAGCGAGCAGAAGCTGCGCTTCCTGCCCGGCTTCATAGAGGGCAAAGAGGAGCCTTTTAACGGGCGCATGAACGGCGTCGCCTTCAATTACGAGTACACCCACGCGGGCAAGCCTATGGCCGGGCGCATCTATTACCTGCAGGCAGACAACCGCACGATTTACGTCCTGCGCTTCACGGCGCTGCGCGACCGTCTGATGCGCATACGCAACCAGACGGACATCATAGCGCGCAGCTTCCGCCTCAAATAGAGTGCTTTTAGAAGCTCATAAAATCTTTCGGGCCGCCCGCTTCTTTGGATTAAGATACGGGCGGCCACCTGTTTTTAAGTGAGAACAAAGCTGCTTGGACAAATGTTGATATGAGACTGAAGCTCGCGCCGGGCCTTGCCATCAGGAAATCCGGAATCAACGGCAAAGGCTGCTTTGCTACCAAAAGCTTTCCCAGGGGCAAGCTGATTGCCGAGTACGCGGGCGAGAAGATTACGGACGCCGAAGCTATGCGCCGCGCGCGGAAGCGGCGTGTCCTTAGAATCTGCGCCATCAATTCCCGGTGGAGTTTGGACGGGAGCCGGGGCGGCAACGGCACGCACTACATCAACCACTCGTGCCAGCCGAACGGCTTTATGAAAATCCTCTACGGCCACATACAGTTTTACGCCCTTAGAGACATACGCCCCGGCGAAGAGATTACGATTGATTACGAATACACGCTGCACTCGGACAAGAAGCGATGCTTCTGCGGCGCGCCCAACTGTCGCGGGACGATCAATAAAGTGTAGAGACGAAGGGAGAGTGTGTCTCGATGGCCAGAGTGAAGGACGTGAACCCGTCGGAGGTGGAAAGCTCCGTACGCAAAGTCTTTGAGGCGCAGGCGGAGCGATGGGGAGCGCCGCTTCTAAATCATCTCATCTACGCGCGGCGGCCCACAATCTTTAGAGGCGTGCGGGCCATGTGGACGGGACTTGATTCTTCAGGGCTGATTGACGCGCGGCTCGTGTCGCTCATCAACCGGCGCGTGGCTTACCTCAACGGCTGCGAGTTTTGACAGGACATAAACGCTGCCGTGGGCAGCCGGCTAGGGATAACGGACGAGAAGCTTCTGGCGCTCTCCGATTACACCGCGAGCCCGCTCTTTACAGACGAGGAGCGGCTCGTGCTCGAATACGCGGACGCCATGACGATCACCGGCCGCGACGTCTCCGACGAACTCTTCGCGCGTCTCAGAGAGGTCTATGACGACGACGCCCTGGTAGAGCTGACGGCCGTCATAGCCTGGGAAAACTCCTCCAGCAAATTCAACCGGGCCATGCGCGTCCCTTCTCAAAAATTATGGAAGCGATAGTGCTCTATAATCTCGGAAGCGTGAAGCTGAATTTCGAGCCTCGACCGACTTCGGATTCCAGTCCGACCGTGCCGCCGTGTTGCTCTATGACCTCGCGCACGAAGGATAGCCCCAGGCCGGTCGTCTCGGCGTCTTTCTCCTGACCGTCGCGCGCCACGCGGTAGAACTTCTCCCAGACGCGGTCTATCGATTCGGGAGGAATGCCGTAGCCTCTATCCTCCACCAGCACGCGCACTGCATCTGCCTCAAGCATGGTCGAGACGGAAACGGTCGTCCGCTCGGGGCTGTACTTGATGGCGTTGTCTATCAGGTTGGCGACGCAGCGCGTAATCAGGCTCTTGTCGGCGGCAACGGGCGGCAGCCTTTCGGCGGCCAATTGCACCAGTCGTATGCGCTTCTTCTTGGCTACGGGCTGAAGATTCGTAACCATGTCGCCGACCACGTCGTCCAGCTTGAGCGGAATCTTCAAGACCTCCTGCTTGTCCGCGGCCTCAAGCTTAGCCACGGAGAGGAACGTGTCGATCATGCGCGACAGGCGCTGCGATTCGCTGACGATGATGTTCAGGAACTCGCGCGACTCGGCCGGAACGGAGTCGTCCATGGCCAGAATCTCCGCGAACCCGTTGATGGAAGTAATGGGCGTCCGAAGCTCGTGCGACATCAGCGAGATCATGTCGCTCTTGAGCTTGTTAAGCTCCTTCATGCGCGAGACATCGCGCACGGTGACGGCCAGGCACACGGGCTCAGCCTCAGCGTCTTCACCCGCGCGGCGCGCGAAGCAGAGAGCGATACGAACCAGCAGGGTTCGATTCCTGTCCGGATAATAAAGCTCACGCTCGTATGCGCTGCCGGTCTGAAGCACGCGGCGCACGGCTATCGTCGGCTCGTCAAATATGCCTGTGCGAAAGCGGTCAAGAAGGGTGAAGAGGTCTACCTTGCAGGCCTCTTCGTCCTCAAGCTGTGCCGCCTCGACCATAGGCGGATTGAGGTAGGCGAGCGTACCGTCAAGATAGGCCACGGCCTGCCCGTCCGAACTCTCCGAGAGAACTTCCGCGCCGAAGCGCTGTTCGGTCAAAAGACCGCTCACTACACGAAAGGCCTCCAGTCGATTGGATGCCTCGCGCTGAGAGAGAAAGGTTTCGAGGTCTCGGCCCTGCATACGCTTGCGCGCCTCGTCGCGCTGGAAGCTGCGAGCAAGCTGTGCGCCGACCGCGCTCAGAAGCGGCCTGTCACTCTCGTCAAATGCCTCGCGCATGTGCAGTAGCAGAGCGCCCACGGCTCGCCCTTCATGACAGAGCGGCACGGCGACGCTCGTTGCATGGCTCTGGCCGAGAGCGCCTTCCGTATCCTTTGTCGCCGTCAAAATCTCTCTGCCCGCGGCGGCGCGCTCGCACAACTTTATGCCTTCGCGCCAGGTAGAGTTGCGATCTGCGTCCATCTTGGCACCGGCTATCTTTCCGCGCGTGCGCGCAGCCGGGGCAAGCCGCCCGTTCTCATCCGGGTGAAAGATAATCGCTTCATCCAGAGGCAGCACAGCTTCCAGAAGCTTAAGACCGCTCATCAATCTAGCGCCGGCCTCCGCTCCTTCCAACTGGTTGACCTCCGAAGCCGCGTCCATGATGGAGCGCGTCAGTTCCGCGTCCGTTTCGCGCAGCCTCTTAATCTGCACGGCGAGCCCCGCCGCGCAGGCCGCAAGGGCCACGGGCGCAAATACTACGTCGAGCTGAAAAAGCGCGGAGGCCGTGAAGCTCAGTACGCAGAGCAACAGGAGCGCGCATCCAGTGTAGATGACCGCACGACGAGCGCCCGCTCGCTCTACAGCGAATCCGCTTATGATGGCTGCGGATGGAATCAGCAGCGCTACTATCCAGAGTTGCGGCGCGACTACCGGACCGCCTGCGCGCACGAAGAGGGCCTGCACGGAGACGAGTGCGCCCGAAGCCCACAAAATCCAGACCGCCAGCCCGGCGCAGAGCGACAGCAGAAGCGTGGAAAAAAGCGATTTCATTAAAAGAGTTCTGTTTTTCAAGGCTGGTTAAAATTCCGACGCGGGTTTGAAGAACCGGGTGGAAGGACACTCTCTATACTGAAGGCAAGACCCGCTAAGCTTTTGTGCTCAACGAGCTGAAAGGATTATACACTGAGGAACGGCACCGGATGCAAGAGGAAACTTGATTCGCACACCTCATGCGGCAGGCAGTGAGGCCAGGGCCTTCAGCAATTCCGCTTCCTCATCTTCCGCCACGGTGCGTAGGTCTAAGAGCACCCTTTCCTCTGCTATACGCGCGACGACCGGCGGCTCCCCATGGCGAAGGGCCTGGCCCAGCTCGTCCGGCGACAGCGATTCGTGACCGAGGGCTATCAGGAAGGTGCGCAGCTGGGCCGTCGGCGCAGCGCCGCCCCCTACGGCCGATTCTCCTTCGATTATCTCTAAGCGCAGGGATGAAAGACCCCGCAGTTCGCCTGATTTGGAGATAAAGTTGCGCGTACGTCTCTCCAGTTCCTCAGGCGCGAGCGAGAGAGTCTGAAGAACGGGAATCTCCTGAAGCTGAGCGCCGCGACGATAGATTTCAAGTGTCGCCTGTAGCGCCGCAAGCGCCAGCTTGTCTGCTCGCACGGCCCTGTAGAGTGAGTGTCGCCTGAGCCTCTCTATAATCTCGCCGCGCCCGACTATGATTCCTGCCTGCGGGCCTCCCATGAGCTTGTCGCCGCTGAAGGTGATTACGTCCGCACCCCGCAGGATGGACTCGCTTATCACGGGCTCGCCATCCAGGCCATAACCGCTCAGGTCAACGAGCGCGCCCGAGCCCGCGTCTTCGTAGAGGAGAAGACCCGCATCGTGCGCCAGTTGCGCCAGCTCACTCAAAGAGGGAGCGGAAGTAAAGCCCACTATGCGGTAGTTGGAGGTGTGTACGCGCATTAGAAGCCGCGTGTCTGTGTCGATCGCGCGCTCGTAATCGGACAGCCGCGTGCGGTTCGTAGTGCCGACTTCCAGTAGGCGCGTGCCGGACTCCGCCATCACGTCTGGCACGCGAAAGTCTCCGCC
>DASVVZ010000413.1:0-5213 GCA_036389875.1 Pyrinomonadaceae bacterium | reverse complement strand
AGTCAAATCTCTGGGCATGCGATACTTCAACGTGCCGCTCAACGACCTGTTCGGCAATCCGAGCGATGAACAGATGAGTCGCTTGCTTTCCCTCATCAACGCTCCTGAAAACCAGCCCATCTTCGTTCATTGCAGGCGCGGCTCAGATCGCACCGGCACGGTGATAGCCATCTATAGAATCGACCACGACGGCTGGTCAAGCGAGCAGGCGAAGACGGAGGCCAAGCGCTACGGCATGGGCTTCTGGGTAGTCGGGATGTTGGATTACTTAAGCGACTTTTACCGGCGTCTCGCGGTGAGCAAGGCCGGATGCTTCAGGTGAGGCTAGGAACCGATGGGTGAGTCGGCCGCGTTCTAAAACTCGCAGGATTTTTTTTACTCCCGGATGAGAGTTATGTTTCTTATCAAGAGCAATCAAAAGGAATCAGGGAAAGCCTGTTATCTGATGGCTGCTTTCCTGGGCTTCTGCGTAATCTTCATGTCCGGCTGCGGCGGCGCAAGCCGGCAAAGTAATATCCCGCAACTGATACGCGCGGGCTCGCCCGATTATGAAAAATTCCAGCCGCTCATCAAGATTGATGACGTGGAGGCCACGGAAGCCACGCGGGCCGTGGGCGACATTGTGATGACTCTCTTCGGCACGGTGCGCAACTTCACAGGCCGCACGCTCAACGGGCTGGAAATTCGAGTGGCGGTCGTAGACCTTGACGGCAATCCCGTGAAGGAGCGCACGCTGCTGGTCGTTCCCAATCAAAAGCCGGAGCTCGATAACAACCAGACCATGAAGGCGCAGGCCCTTCTGGAAGGCATCAGCAAGAACGCCACCCGAGCCAACATCAGGATGGAAGTCACCGGCTTCAGCTTCAAATAGACTTACAGGGCTGAGGGAAGAGAATAGTCCTACGGGCGCGCTCTCTCTCTGCATTCGCGCGGGCCTCTACCTGTTGGATGGGCTACAGCCTGGTGATAAAGGGGGCGAACACGTGCCGTGTTAAGTCAGAGCCCTGCACCCGCCGATTATTCAAGCATATGGAGATAAAGATAGACGACCTGGAGGGCCGCGAGATACGTCAGCTTCTGGAGGAGCATCTTCGCAACATGCACCTGCACTCGCCGCCGGAGAGCGTTCATGCCCTGGATCTGGAGGGACTGCGCCGGCCGGAGATTACCTTCTGGACGGCGTGGGAAGACGGCGAACTGCTGGGCTGCGGCGCGCTCAAAGAACTCGACGCACGGCACGGTGAAATCAAATCCATGCGCACCTCGTCACGGCATCTGAGAAAGGGCGTCGCGGCCTGCCTGCTCAATCACATCATCGAAGAAGCAAGACGGCGCGGCTACGGCCGGTTAAGCCTGGAGACGGGCTCAATGGAGGCTTTCGACCCCGCCCGCAGGCTCTACGCTAATTTCGGATTCAAATATTGCGGGCCGTTTGCTGATTACATAGAAGACCCCAACAGCGTGTTTATGACAAGAGAGCTTTGAGCCTTCTGTTCCTCCGACATCCCTCATTCATCCTGCCGTACAAAAGTTATGCGCCGAAGCGAACGCAAGCCGCCTGTTTAATCAATAGTGTCTTAAACCCTCATTCACAGCGCCGCCCATGCGCTCCTCCCGCGTTGCCGAAGCGATGAGCGTCTTAGATAATCCCTACCGCCGCGGGCCAGAGAGAGAGCGCGCGAGCGAAGAAAACTGTCCGTGGCCGCAGATGGAGCTTCAAAAATAGAATTTCAGGACGAGGCCGGCAAAGTTACTTACAGCTTGCCCGAAGGTAACAGGACGGGTAAATCGTAACAGGCACGCTTCGCCTCCCGTCAATTTTTGCGGCAGAGCCGGGATTTTTGGGTATACTGGCGGCGCTTCAATCTGGAATTAAATAACAGCAGATAAGGTGGCCCGCCGATGATTCGTCTCTCTTGTTTACTGATACTTGTGTGCGCCCTGCCAGTACTTTCCCAGGCGCAAGCTCCCCCTTTATACCAGACAGATTTCAGCATAGAAGAGTTTAAGGCCAGAAGGGCGAAGGTGTTCGATGCCATCGGAGGCAATTCGATGGCTATTGTTCAGGGCGCCCCTTCCGTCAACGGCTTCAGGGTCTTTCGGCAGTCTAACGAGTTCTATTACCTCTGCGGGCTGGAGACGCCGCATTCGTACCTGCTTCTTGACGGGCGCACGCGAAAAGTAACTCTTTATCTGCCGCACCGGGACGAGGCCAGAGAGAGAAATGAAGGAAAGCTTCTGACCGTAGAGGATGCAGAGCTCGTAAAGAAGCTGACCGGAGCAGATGCCGTACTGCCGGTTGATTTAATGGGGCGCGACTGGATTTGGACGCTGGTCAAGGCTCCGCCGCCTGTGCTCTATACGCCGTTCAGTCCTGCCGAAGTCGGCGCCGACAGCCGCGACGAATTGCTTGGCGGCACGGCGGGCGCTATCTCAGACCCCTGGGACGGACGCCCGTCCAGAGAGGGCCACTTCGTGCAGTTGATTCGGTCTCGTTACCCGCAATTCGAGGTGCGCGACCTTTCGCCCGTGCTCGACCGCCTGCGAATCATCAAAAGCCCGAAGGAGATTGAGCTGATTCGCCGGGCGTCACAACTGGCAGGCTTAGGATTAGTAGAGGCCATGCGCAGCACGTTGCCGGGCGTGATTGAGTATCAATTAGATGCCGCCGCCCGGTACATCTTTCAAATCAACGGGGCCAGAAGGGAAGGATATTCATCCATCACGGCCGGGGGGACCAACGCCTGGATGGGCCACTACTTCCGAAACGATAGCGAGCTAAAGGACGGTGACATGGTGCTTATGGACTACGCGCCGGACTACCGCTACTACACGAGCGACGTGGCGAGGATGTGGCCCGTCAATGGCCGGTACACGGAAGCGCAGCGTAAGCTGTGCGAGTTCATACTTGCCTACCGCAACGCGCTCTTAAAGCGCATACGCCCCGGCGCTTTGCCCGCGCAGATTATGGACGAGGCCGCACGCGAGATGGAAGAGTATCTGAATAAGAACAGGTTCTCGCAGCCGCAGTACGAGCGCGCCGCCAGAGAGGCTCTGAAGTTCAGAGGCCACCTCTCGCACCCGGTTGGAATGGCAGTCCATGATGTAGGAAGTTATAAGGACGGCCCACTGAAGGTCGGGATGGTGTTTTCCGTTGACCCCATGCTCTGGGTTCCGGAGGAGAAGCTTTATGTGCGCATGGAGGACGTGGTGGCGGTGACGGAGACCGGCGTGGAGAATTTTACGGATTTTATCCCCGCTCGCTCTGAAGATATAGAGAAGGCCATGAGAGAAGAGGGCGTCGTGCAAAAGCGACCGCCCAGTCCGGCCCGGTGAGCTTTACGCTCTGCATTATGGAGTGCGATGTGCAGGCTTAGAGCAGCAGCGTCTCTACGCGGTGAGCGTGAACCATGCTTTCACAGGGCGACCACGCGAAGACTGTGAAGCGGCCGTCCTGCGAGGCTACGAGCGCTACGGCGTCGCGCTGATCCTGCACAAACTGTGCAGCCGAAAGATGGCGCGTGCCTCCCAGCTGAACCGGATGTACGACCGAAGAAACATCTCCGATTATAGGCTCTGTCAAGACGACCTGCTCGACCTGCGTCCCGCCGTCGCGCCGTCCAATCTTGGCCCCGAAGCCCAGCAGCTCGTAATAGTCGCTGATGATTGTAGCGCCGTCCACGGCCGTCAGGCCCGCTATCGCTTCAACCGCGTCTATAAGCGCTTCCTGCCAGAGCCGCCTGTTGCTGGCGCTTGCGCCAGGCCGCATCAATTCCTCAAGCTCCGTGTAGGCGGGTTCCACAGAATAGAGCACGGGCTGCACAATAGATTCGCGCCAGGTCTGCGAGGCTTGCGGCACGACCAGCAGAGTGCCGCCGCGACCGTGCGCCCGCATAGAAGCCGCCAGTTGAACCAGCACGTTCACAGAGCCGTCCGTGGAAGCGGGCGAGCCGAAGCCCAGCAGCGATGTCAGCAGGTCGGGACAGTCCGGCAGGCTCGTCCCCTTTTCATCCACCACCCGGATTTGGTCGCCCTTGAGGACGACGACGTTGACGTATTTGCCGGGGTCTTCGTCCCGCCTGTACTTTATCACCAGCAGGCCCGGCTCTATGACCTCCAGCACGAAGCCCAGCCTGGGAACCGTGAGCGTAGTGCCCCACACGCTAAGCGTGCCATTATCTCGCCATACGCCCAAGTGTATTCCGGGCCGCTCAACTGCCGGAGCCACACGCGCCAGCGCCGAAGGCGTGAGCGGCTGCTGCAGCTCGAACCTCATGGCCCGCCCGCCCTGATGCTCCGGCGGGATGAAGGCCAGCGAAATCTTTGGCGAGTAGCCTTCCTCGCGCCACAGGCTGGCCCAGAAGGCCACATCGATTATCTCTTCAATCGACTGAAGGTCCGGCTGCGGTGCCAGCACGTGATTGCCCCTGCTGTGCGCCGCTTCAAGATGGCGCTCAAAGTGTGCCTGCACCGTGGGGGCGATCGCTCTTGCGGCTGGATATGATGGGCTCGTCATAGTTGATGAACTCAAAGAGAGGAAGATTTTAAACAGGGACGGTCAGGATGTACAGCATAAAAAGAGTAACCACGCGCATCACACGAACCCGCACGAACTTAAAAGCGTTCGCGTTGATTAGTGTGATTTAGTGGTTACTCTTTATCCTGTTCGTACCAGTTAGTTTCTTTACGCGCCCGGCGTTCTATCTTCGCTCCCGGCTTCCCGCATGAAAAGCTCTTCAAGGGATTGACGAACGGGCTGAACGGAGATCAGGCGGCCCCCTGCCAGGCGCAGCGCTTGAATGGCTTTGTCTACATCGAGCTCGTCCGCGACCTCTATGCGCGCGCCTGAAGCGGTCGTCATCACGCTCGCGCCTGAGAGGTGCGTCAGATGCTGCCCTATAGCCTCGGCTTCGGCTCCCGCGACAGTTATCTCTATGCGATGGTCGTCGCCGCCGGCCTTCGAGCGAAGCTCTTCGAGTCGCCCCTGCTCTACCAGCCGCCCGCGCTTGAGAATAGCCACGCGGTCGCAGAGGACTTCTATGTCCGAGAGTATGTGCGAGCAGAGGAAGACGGTTGTGCCGGTCGTGCGAAGCGAAGCTATGAGATCTCTGACCTCTCTGCGACCGATCGGGTCGAGGCCGCTCATGGGCTCGTCGAGAAAAACTATCTCCGGGTCATTGATGATGGCCTGGGCAATGCCGACGCGCTGCAAC
>DASVVZ010000412.1:0-5562 GCA_036389875.1 Pyrinomonadaceae bacterium | reverse complement strand
CGTACTCGTCTGAGAGCGCCGTCACGGCTGATTGCTCCGTATCGGCCAGGCGCATGGAGAGGGCCTGCGGCCTGTAATCGAAAGCGGCAGGGCCGCCACGCTGATTCTGAAGCTGCGTGACGAGCAAGTCCTGCGATTCGCGGAAGCGCAGGAAGCTGCCGCGCTGGTTGAAGATGACGAAGAGCAGCGTCTCGCCGCGCGCCGTCTTCATCTGTCCCACTAAAGCGCTCACGCCGCCGTCAGTCCTGATGAGCGTGCCCGTCTTGGCGATCACGCTTCCGCGCGAAGGGTAAGAGGTGTAGCGCTTCTTTAGCGTGCCAGGGTCAATGCCTGCCACGGGCATAATGTCCGAGGGGGAAAGATTCGTCTTCCCGAGCTCTGTCCTGAGCGCGCGGAAGATCTTCATCATAGCGCGCGGCGTCACGCGATTAACGCCGAGCCCGCTCGTAGTAGCCAGAGAAATCTCCGCAGGGTTGACGCCCGCATCGCGTATGGCGACGCGCCTGACGCCTTCGGGGCCGCCCAAGTTATCCCCTATGCGCTCGGCCATGAAGTTGTTCGAATAGCAGAGCAGCACCTTCAAAACGTCCACCAGCTTGCTTGAGCTGTGCGTCAGTATGGGGCGCGCTCCCTTCGGGACAGCGTCAACGTAGACGGCGCCCATCACGGCCACGCTCGGCACGCTCTGCAGGCTGGCCGTATCCCTGAGCGCTAGGCGCTCGTCCGTCCACGCGCGAGAGGCCGTGGCGGGCCTGCGCGTGGCGTCCAGCGTGTCGTATAGAGCATCGCCCGAGCGCTGTGCCGAGAGACTGAAATTCATGGTAAAGCGCGGCGCGACGATCAGGTCGCCGGTCACCGTGCGAATCCCCATGCGGTTCAGCTCGCGCGCAATCATGACCGCGTGCTCGTAGTGAAACGAAGGGTCACGGCCTGAGATAATCAGGTCGCCGTTAATTGTGCCGGTCGCTTTATCAATCGTGCCGTTCGTCCAGACGGCTGTCGTAAAGCGATGCTCCGGGCCGAAGGTGCGCAGCGCAGCGAGCGCCGTCGCGAGCTTCACGGCCGAAGCCGGATTAAAGCCGATGTTGCCAAGCTGCTCCATCACCATCCGGCCTTCCAGCGTCTCGACGAGTATGCCCGTCATCCCCGCCGTAGGGATGGCCGAAGCATCAAGGGAAGGCGAAGCTATGCTCGAAGCGGGAGCGGGACGAGAGAGAACCGTCGGCCTCGTCAGGTCAGGCGGAGTCTGCTGGGTGTCCGTGGTCTGAGCAAATAGAGCAAGAGGTGAAGCGAGAATGAGTGCGGATAATCCGAAGATATGTATAAGCCCTTGATAAAACTTTGGTCGAAACATTTATTCCTCCAACAACTCTTTTTCGGGGGAGGCGCATCATAGCACGAAAAGAGGTGCTTTTGAGACTCCCATATTTATCGGTGAGGAGTACCGTAGGCTCAGGCTTTGATGCACGACGGACATTTGAGGGATGCACGCCAGATGAGCAATAGTAGATGGTCGATGGTAAATAGACGAACGAGGGTTTTCTATTCGCCATTTACCATCGACCATCTACTATTCACTTGCTCTTTTTGCTTTTTCATTTAGAATCGGCGTGAGAATTGATTCCTCGTGCGAGTCACAAGCCAACCCGTCACCATTGAAAATATAGTTGCGACGCACAGGGCGCGACGCTCGGAGATAGAGGCGCGGCTGGCGGAGTTTCGCCGTGTCTGGACGGAGCAGTCGGACGCGCGCCTGTGGGAAGAACTGGTCTTCTGCATCTTTACCGCTGGCGCTTCGGCGCGCATGGGCTTGCGCTCGATTGAAGCCGTGCGTCACCTGCTGGATTCAGGGACCGAGGAAGAGCTGGCCCGGGCGTTGCAATCGCGCCACCGCTATCCGAACTCGCGCTCGGGCTACATAGCCGTGACACGCGAATACCTGCGAGCCGATTGCGGCATGCGTCTTTACGAAAGGCTGGAAGGATTCCAAGACCCTCTGGCGCGGCGCGACTGGCTGGCGCGCGAGCGCGGCATAAAGGGGCTGGGATACAAGGAGTCGAGCCACTTCCTGCGGAACGTCGGCTTTAGCGGCTACGCCATTCTGGACAAGCACATCCTGCGAAGCCTGGCCGAGCTTCAAGTGATAGAGACGCCGCAACCGCCCACTACGCGCAGGCGTTACCTTGAATCGGAAGAACGACTGAAACGGTTCGCGCGCGACATACGCATCGATTTCGATGAGCTTGACCTTGTCCTGTGGTCTATGAAGACGGGTGAAATTTTGAAGTAAGGAAGAAAAGATGAACTCCCAAATCTCCTGCTCAAGCCTTAAGACGGAACGCCCCTTGCGCATCAGAAAAATCACGGCCCTGGCTTTCTCCCTCTCTCTTCTTCTCTTCGCGCTTTCAGCCGCCAGCGTCGCGGCCTACGCAGACGACAGCAAGACGCGCGGTAGGGCCGAGCGCGCCCTCAGGGAAGGCGATTTCGAGACGGCCGAGAAGCTCTTTCGTGAGCTTCTCAGTAAAGACGCGGCGGATAAGCCCGCGCGGCTCGGTCTCTCTTACGCGCTGCTCAAGCGCGGGAGCCTGCAGGACGCCTACGACCACGCCGCGCGCGTGATAGCCAACGACCCTCTGTCGGCACGCGCGCACGCCCTGCTCGGCTCGTCCATCCTGGCGTCGGGCGATTTCCGCATGGCCATAGAAGAGTTTCGCACGGCGCTCGAATTGAAGGACAACGACCCTCTGGCAATAGCCGGCATGGCGCTCATAAGCTTCTACGAAAATCGTCTGACCGAGAGCCTCGTGGGGCTTCGCCGCGCAGTCTCGCTTGACCCGCGCGAGCCCGACTTCATCTTCAATCTGGCAATCGCAGCAGCGCGCGCTGAGCACTACAAGGAGGCTGCTGACGCCTACGAGCGGTTCCTTGAGATTGCGCCGCGCTACGACGCAGATCGTCGCGCGCGCATTCAGGGCTTGATAGATTTCCTGCGATACCTGGGCGGGCGAAGCAGCCTCTACGCCGTCGGAGGCACTGAGCGCGTGGACGTTCCGTTCGAAGCGCCGGACGGGCGGCCCATTATACAGGTTCGCATCAACGGCATGCGCGAGCCTTTACGCTTCGTTCTGGATACAGGCTCGGGCATGTGCGTCGTCTCAGACCGCGCGGCAGAGCGGCTGGGACTGAAGCCCGTGGCGCGCGGCGGGGTGGCGCGCGGCTTCGGCGGCGGCGGCCGCTTTGATATCGTCTACGGCTTCCTCTCTTCCATAGAGATCGGCGGGGCCAAGGTCGAGAGCGTTCCGGTTTACATACGCCGCTTCTACGACGAAAAGGTTCCGGTGGACGGCTACATAGGCATCTCCGCGATTGCGAAGTTTCTGACCGTAGTCGATTACGGAACCAACACCTTCACGCTCGTACGCTCGCGCGATGCCGCGCCTCTTTCCGTCTCAAGCATGGTCTTCAAAAACAGTGACGGAAAGACGGAGGCGCTGCCGGCATCGATCCCGCTTCGCACAACGTCGAGCGGATTCCTTTCAAGCGAGGTGCGGCTGGCCGGTATCGAAAAGCCTCTCAACTTCATCGTCGATACGGGCGCAAGCATCTCGGTGATTTCTGAGAAGCTGACTCGCGACGAGGAGATCAACCGCTTCGCTCAGGCCACAAAGATGAAGGTCTTCGGGGCCGCAGGCATAGCGGAGAATGTTGGAATGCTGCTCCTGCCGCGATTGCAGATTGGCCAGCACGCGCGCGAAAAGGTTGCCGCGGCCGTCCTAGACCTGGACACCATTAATGAAACGACAGGTTTTGTGCAAACGGGCGTGCTCGGCGGAAATTTCCTTAGACAGTACCGGCTGACCTTCGACTTCCAGCGAGCGCTTCTGCTGCTTGAGCCCATCAGTAACGAGTCGAAGTCGAATGACCTTCCGTCGAGCGGAAACGTCACACGGCCTCTCTGAAACGCGCAACGCTATGAAGCAGAGCCTTTATCTTGAGACATCCGTAATAGGCGCTTATCTGGACAACGGCGAGCCGTTCCGGCGCGACCTGACGATTCGCTGGTGGGAGCACGAGCTGCCGGAATACCGCGCCGTCGTCTCGCCGCTTGTGGAGCGCGAGCTTGAGCGCACGACCGAGCCGCACCGCACGGGCTACCTGAAATTAATCAAGCCGCTTGAGCAGGTGGAGCTGACGGACGAGGCCTCAATTCTCGCCGAAGGCTATATCTCGCGCGGCATCTTTCATCGCAAGTTCATAGCCGACGCCGTTCACGTCGCGCTCGCCTCCTTTCACAAGATAGATTACCTGGTGACGTGGAACTTCGGACACCTGGCGAACGTGCGACGCCAGGCGCGCATACGCCTCTTCAACACTGCCGCAGGCTTCTTCGTCCCGATGATAGTGACGCCGGAGTTCCTGGTATCAGAAGCGACGGAAAGGGAGATTAGTGAATAGAGAGTAAAGGGTAGTAGAAGACCGTTTCCTAACTAACGGACTTTGCTATTTACTATTCACTATTTACTCTTTACTATTCTAGACATGTATCGCAAGCCTAGATTTCTGGAAGTGCTTCACGAGATACGTGAAGAGATGTCGCGTGAAGCGGACTATGACGTTGATCTCTTTATGGAGATGGTGCGTTCCAACAGAAAGCCGCACCACGGGCCGGAGCGCAACATCAGAGGCTTTCGCAGCCGTGCGCCTCGCGACGGTCAGGAGAGCGAAGTCCAGTCTACAACTTCTCATAGACGAAAGAGACGCGTTGCGAGATAATGCGTGCGTCCCTTCTATCATGTCGGGTAAATAAAAGCTCATTGCCGAATACATTGATTATAGCTCTTCTGTTATGGACGTAACGTTTGAGACCATCGGACTCGAAGTCCCGAGCGAGAAAGCTTTCAATCATCTGGCGGAGCGCGCCGGAGATCAGGGAGAGCCGACGCAGCTTACTCGTCGCGGCGCTGTGCTGCACGGCCGCTGCTGGAAACTTGGCGAAGGCTTGGAAGTCTGGACCGTGCTTTACGAATCCGGCACTGGCGACATCTTTTACGCAGATTGCCGTCCGGGCTTTCGCGCTCGCTACACTCAGCGGATAAGCCCCTGGGCGCTGACAGAGTATGACGAAGAGGGCGAGGCCGTGGTTCACGGATACTGCGACGGCACGGACACGGAAGTCCTCTTCGAGTTGCAGAATCTGACGGAGGTCGGCACCGCGGGCTTTCGCGCGCAGGAGCTTTACGTCGGCCTCTGCGGTCTGGCCTACAGGGCGCGCGTTTGCCAGAGGGTGCGAAGTGTTCGCTGGGAGCCGCTCGAGAGAGCCGCGCCTCAACGGGCGGCGCACGAGAACGACTGGAGTTTATCGGGCCGCATCATTGCCTTCAAGCCTTTGAGGAACCCTCTTTCGGGTAACGAGCTTTACTGGGTCTACCTGGACCTTGATAGGCTCAAGCTGGAGGTTCTGGTCAATCGCAGGTCTCTGCGCGGCGGGCCTCTGACCACCGGGGCGACTCTTTCCGCGGAAGTCTGGCTACAGGGACACGTGCTGGACGAGCGCGCTTTGCG
>DASVVZ010000411.1:0-4350 GCA_036389875.1 Pyrinomonadaceae bacterium | reverse complement strand
GAGTATAAATAAGAGTACAATCGGCCACTGTAAAATCTTCCACGCTACGGTGAAGGCGTCGTCGAAGCCGTAGCTGACGGCAACCTTCTCCGCAATCGTGCCGCCGTAGAGTATCAGCACGAGCGCCGTCATAGTCAGCAGCGCAATCGCTATCGTGAGCGATATGGAGACCAGCCGCGCTTTCCAGTAAGGCCGCGTTTCCTTCACGTTATATGCCGCGTTGAGTGATTCGGAGATGGCCCCCATGCCGGTTGACGCCGCCCAGAGAGCCGCGAGGATGCCGAAGGAAATCTTGCCGCCTCCGCTGGACTTGCTGACCTCGTACATGGTGTCGTCAACCAGCTTGAAGGCGGAGGGCGGCATGACCTGGCTCAGGTAGTTAAAGAGGCTGTGGCGAATGCCCGTGCCCGAGCCCATCATGACGCCCAGGACGGAGGTCAGGAAAATCAGCAACGGAAAGAGCGCCAGCAGGAAGTAGTAGGAGAGTTGCGCGGCCCTGCCCCAAATGTCGTCCTCGTTCATCTGCTGCCAGACGCGCTGCCCCAGCTGCTTCCACGAAAGGCCGCCCAGCGACCACATGGACTTTATGCCCTTCTTCTCTCTCTCAATCGACATTGTCGGGGTTACCTCCACCAAAAGACGAAAGAACCGGAAAAGCGCGAATCTCCAACCGTAAAGGGGATCGAGCCCTGTCATCCCCGACTGGCGATTTACGCGTGTCAGGTCTTTTACCCTTTACCTTTCTCCTTTTCTTCGCTTTTCTATTTTTCAAGTGTGAAGAAGCTGCGAATGCGTTGCAGGAGGTCCCCCTGCGCGTGCTGCAGGCGCTGGCGCTTGGCCTCTTCGTTGAGGCCAAGCCTGACGGCTTCCAGCTCTACGCGTCGGCGAGCCAGAACGTGAGAGATGTCTTCGGCGATTTCAGGACGCCTGCGAATAATCTCGTGGAAAGAGTCCTTGTCCACGCGGTAGCACTCGACGCCGGTGACGGCGATAATGGTGGCTGCTCGCGGCTCGCCCGTCATCAGGCCCATCTCGCCGAAAAAATCCCCTTCATGCAGCGTCGCCACCGTCTTGGAGAGATTTCCGTCAACGGCCACACGCACCTCCGCCTCGCCCCTGGTCATGATGTAGAGCCAGTGGGCTTTGGCTCCCTGCCGGGTGATGGCTTCGCCGCGAGCGAATGGCGCGACGCTCAGGCCCGCGGCCAGTTCCCGTCTCTCCTCGTCCGTCAGGGCTCGGAAAAGCTCCACGCTTGAGAGAGTGTGAAAGCGAGCCTCAGTCTCTTCATCGCGCTTGCGCTCGCGCCTTCCTTCGTCCTCTTCCGTGATGAAGAGCGAGCGGGCGGGGATGGAAAGAGGGATTCCCGCCCGCCTGAGCGCGTAATATATGCGCGAGCGCACCACGGAATCCGTCGGGTCATTGACAGCCAGATCCGTCAACCAGTAACGCGCTGCATATCGGGCGTAAGAGTCCATGAAATCCATCACTATGCAGTGCGGCGCGGGCTCTTTGGCGATGTTCGGAATCGGCTCGGCTTGAAGCGCCTTGTCCACGGCCTCTATGACATCGACGGGGGCGTAGCGAAAGTCCACGTTGAAGTAGACCCACTGGCGATGCTGGCGGGGGCTTCCCGTGCGACGGCCGAGCAAAGTCACCTGCCCCTTCATCAGCACGCTGTTGGGTATAACAATCGTGTCCCAGTTGCGCGTCTCGATGGAGGTCTGTCGCCAGCGTATCTCCTTGACCATCCCCTCCTGCTGGTCTATGCGCACCCAGTCTCCCACGCCAATCGTGCGCTCCATCTGAAGCGCCATGCCGCCCATGATGTTCCCCAAAGTGTCCTGTAAAGAGAAGCCTATGACGGCGGTGATGACGGCCGAGGTGGCCACTATGCCGGTCAGGTCAACGCCGCTCTGAGAGAGCAGGGTGATGGCGGCTACGATGTAGGTGAAGGCAATCAGGAGGTCGCGCATGATGCGCGGCGGCTTGAGCCTGACCTTGTCCAGCAGCACGTCGAAGAGAAAGACGCTCGCCAGGTTAATGACTGCAACCGCTTCTATAAAGAGAGAGAGCCATTTAACCCAGCGGTACGCGGAATCCAGAGCCGTCACTCTCTGCTCGCTGGCTCCGTATGATTGGAGCGCGCCGCACGTGAGCATTCCCAGAAACGAGATGGCAAACAGTATGACGCTGCCGCGTACGCGCATGCGCTCGGCTGGCACGAGCGCAAAGAGAGTGAAGGCCGCCGCCAGAAAACCCAGCACGGCCCAGAAGTAATAGTCCGGCATGCCCGCCGCTTGCTGAACGTTATACCAGAAACTCATAGAAGACTAGATTTGCTGTGTGGTGTGATGAAACGCCGCGTCACATGAGCGGGGCGAATCTTAACACGAGTTAAAGCCTGCCTGACACGGAAATGTTGAGAGCGCGCCACCCCCTCGGAATGACGCGCTCTCAACATTTCCAGGGAAGCCCTGACGGCTGTCGCAACCGCTACTAAGCCTACTTGACCATAGTGCCGGTGCGGCCCCAGCGTGTGTTGGTGAAGAAGGCGCCGATTTTATCCATCACGCCGTCCCCCACGGGCGCGCTCTCGTCATAAGACCAGTAGACGAACATGGCGCGGCCTATGACGTACTCCCGCTTGACGACTCCCCACTCGCGGCTGTCGGCAGAGTTGTTGCGGTTGTCGCCCATGACGAAGTAGGAGTCTCCGGGAACGTTGAAGGGCTGGCCGTTGACCGCATAATTAAAGCCTGAGAAGGAGGAAGGGTCTTCGCCGCCGTCGCGCGTGATGGGGTCGTAGTAGACGGTGTAAGGGCCCGAGCCGCTGGGCGCAGGGTCGTTCTTTATCTCAAGCGGAGCGTTGTGGCTGGGGTCTTCCGCCGTCAGCCGGCGCTCGTCCAGCAGCTTGTCGTTGATATAAACGTGCTCGCCGCGCACCTCCACCTTGTCGCCCGGAAGCCCTATGACGCGCTTGACGTAGTTCGTCTTGAAGGGCTGATTGTCGGGCCGGTTGTCGCCCATGCGGTTGTTCGGGTTGCCCGGATACTTGAAGACGATGATGTCGCCGCGCCGTATCTCTCGCTGCGGGAGGAAAGGCAGCACGGGGCCGGGCGCGAAGATGAACTTGTTGACGAGCAGGTGGTCGCCTATGAGAATCGTGTTCTGCATCGAGCCCGTGGGGACTTTGACGGCCTGGACTATAAAGGTCATGCCGAAGAGCGCCATGATGACCGTGACCACAGCCGATTCGAAGTATTCCCGCCAGATGCTCTTGGGCGGCCCCGTGCGTACGGCCTCCGCCTGCGTCTCGGCCTCTTCGCGCCCGTTGCGCGATGAGGAAGCGTCGCGTTCGGCCCGTGCACGCTCGTCGCCCGTCTCTGCGGGCGGTTCGGCTACGGCTCCCCTTGTCGAATAATCCTTGTTCATAAAAATTATCCTAGACGTGCATCGCCAGAGTGGTCAAGTTCCGCAGGAAATACGCAGGCGGCGCGCTTTTGTTTCCCTCTCTTTCAATGAAAATGCTTTAATCCGCGGCCTGCGCCTCCACCCCCTCGCCCATTCTTTCGAGCGCAAGGCGCGCGGCCTCCGTCTCGGCAGCCTTAATCGTGCGCCCTGTGGCGCGAACGCTCTCACCCTCCCAGCTAACCTCAACGTGAAAGATGCGGCGGTGCGGCGGCCCTTCGGTCTCAACCACGTCGTAGCGCGGGGCCGTGTGCAGCCCAGCCTGAAGCCGCTCCTGTAAAAGCGTCTTGTAATCCGCTGCGGCGGCCTGTACAGGGTCTGCGTGCTCCAGTTCGGAGCCGAGGGCGCGCATGACGAAGTTCTGAGCCGCCTCCAGCCCTCCGTCCAGAAAGATTGCGCCGAGTATCGCCTCGAAGGAGTCGGCCAGAAGAGCGCGCTTGCTGCGCCCGCCGGTCTTCTCCTCGCCTACGCCCAGGCGCAGGTATTCGCCAAATCCCATCTTCTTGGCCGCGCGGGCCAGCATGACGGCGCTCACCAGCCGGTGCTTCATGCGCGACAATTCGCCTTCGGTTGTGTTGGGATTAATCAGGAAGAGGTGGTTGGCGACTACGAGTCCAAGCACGGAATCGCCTATGAATTCCAGCGCCTCGTTGTGAAGGCGGCGCGCTTCCTCCTCGGAACCGGGCGCGACCTGCTCGTGCGCCCACGAGCGGTGCGTGATGGCGCGCTCAAGCAGGGAGCGATCATCAAACTCGTAAGCGAGGATTTCCTCCAGCTCTTGAAGATCTGGCTCGGCGGCTTTGCGTTTCTTCACAACGCGTCGGATTGTAGCACGAGAAGGCCGCGCCGCCGCAGCTTTGAAGGAATCCTTCAAGCTTCGGC
>DASVVZ010000410.1:0-11120 GCA_036389875.1 Pyrinomonadaceae bacterium | reverse complement strand
AAACCGTAAACGGTGAGCGGCCCTTCCGACGCGAGCGCTCTCTCTTCCGGCAGCGAGCCGCGCTCTTTGAACTCGTCCAGCAGTTGATTGGTGTTGTCCTTGCTCTCCTGCACGTTCGGCTGGTCGAACGGATTGATGCTCATCAGATGGCCCGCGACTGCGGTCGCAAACTCCCACGCGAAAAACTCCGCGAAGAGATCCTCAACATCCGTCATCACACGTCGCAGGACGGGGTGGCCCGCATCTTCCAGCGCCTTCAGCCTCTTGTCCGCCTCTTCGCTCGTTTCGCCCACGCAGATTGAGACGAACAGCCGATCGTCGCCATATGCTTCAGGCGCGGCCAGAGGCTCGCCCGCGACGGGCACGACGCCGCGCCCCTCCTTGCCCGTGCTTTCGGCCACGAGCTGCTCAATCCACAGGCCAAGCGATGCGATTCGCTCGTCGGCTAGAAGCGTCAGCTTGTTGCGCCCTTGAAGTGCGAGCGCGCCCATGGCTGCGCCGAGCCTCGCCGCCTGATTATCGCTGGCGTGAACCGTTTCGCCGCACGCGTCCATCATGGCCACGGCTCTCGTGAGCATCTCCTGAGCCTCTAGCCCCATGAGCGTTGCCGGAACCATCCCGAAATAGGAGAGAGCGCTGTAGCGCCCTCCTATGTCCGAAGGGTTAAGAAAGACGCGGCGAAAGTCTGCTTCCCGCGCCATGCGCTCCATAAGCGTCCCGGGGTCTGTGATGGCTACGAAATTCTCGCCCGCCTTTTCATGCTTGAGAGCGCGCACGCGGTCGAAGAAATATTTGTAGAAGGAGAGCGGCTCAATCGTCGTGCCTGATTTTGAAGAGACTATGAAGACCGTGCGCCGTTTGTCCAGGTGTTCCTCGAAGGAATGAATCGTGTCCGGGTCCGTAGTGTCCAGCACCAGCAGCTCAGGGAAGCCAAAATGCATGCCGAAGGTGCGGCGCAGGACTTCCGGGCAGAGGCTTGAGCCGCCCATGCCGAGCAGCATCAGGTGCGTAAAGCCCGCTTCGCGCACCTCTTGCGCGAACCCTTCAAGCTCGCCCGCGCGCTCCGTCATCATGCGCGCCACGCCTAGCCAGCCGAGCGAGTTCTTTATAAGCTTCTGATGCTCGTCTTCGCTCTTCCACAAAGCGGCGTCCCGGCCCCAGATGCGCCCCATCGCCCCTTCACTTTCAAGACGCGAGAGCGCAACCTCAACGACAGACGCATAACGGCCCAGAGCCTCGCTCTGGCGCGGAATACTGCTCATTACTTAAACTTCCTCCCGGTTACGCCCAAGCATACACAGATAAGCTGAAAGGTAAAAGTAAAAAGGCAAAAGCGAAGACGAAAGAGCTGCTGCCCTTCCGTCTTCGCTTTTGCCTTTTGCCTTTTTACTTCCGGCTTATCTTACCGGATGGTCTTTGGCGTAAGAGTAGGCCGTGTAGGCGGCTATCACGTGACAAATCCAGCCGAGGGTTCCGCCCGTGCCTATCCAGAAGCCGGGCGTAAATATCAGCCAGAGAATGCCGGCCAGGATTCGCCCGTTGTAGAGCTGGCCCACGCCGGGAATAAGAAAGCTCAGGACTCCTGCCAGGAATGGATCGCGCATTGCTTTTCTCTAAACCTCCGCGCTCTTCTATACGCAAAGACCACCGGCTTTGTTCAAAAAACAGTCCGGGGAGCCCGGAGAGTCAACTCGTTTTTCTCTATGGACTCTCCGGACCCTCTAGACTTCATTCTTGATCTGCTTTACGTCGACTATCTCGCCGCGAAAGGTTTCGAGGAATGACTGGACTTGCGGGTGCTGTTCGGCCATGCGGCGCAGCCGCTCGCGCTCGCGTCGCTCTTCGTCGTCTCTGGATGGAGGACTGCCGCTGTCATCGCTTTCGCCTTCCTCCTTGACGCTGATGCGTACGCCCATGTTGCGCCCCATCAGCTCGTGGCAGACTTCGCGCAGGAGCTTGACGTTTTCCGGCATAGCCAGAGTGTCGCGCAGGTGCTTGGCTTCGGGAGCAAATTCCACGAACAGCTCGTCGCCATCCACGCCCGCTCTACGCGCGCCGTCCAGCGCCGTCACGACGAACATGCGGCGTCTCTTCTCAAGAGCGTTCTTGATGCTCTCAAGGACAGAGCCGGGATGAGCCTGAGAGGCGGCCGGCGAGGTGGAAGCCTTCGACTCCGGCGGGCTGTTGAAAGCCTGCGGCGTATCACCCGGCGAGTCGCCGCCCCTTTCCTGCGCGCCCGTAGGGGGCACCAGCGTCAGCACGGGCGCGGAGCGCTGCGCATCGTCAACACGCGCAGGCGCGCCTCCCAGCACCAGAGGCTCTTCGGCTGAGACTTCAGGCGCAGCAGGCTGTGCCGCGTAGCCTTCCGAGCTTGCGCGCCTTGACGTGCCGCCGCCACCCGTCGCTGTGCCGCGCGAGCCGGTCGGCCCGCCGCCCGAGCTACTACCGCCGCCTCCGGCCTGTCCGGCGCCTCCGGCCGCAATCGGCGAGCGTCCCGTTCGCAGGGCTTCTTCGAGCGCGTTCAAGCGTTCCAGAATCTGGTTAAGGGGCGCGAGCCTGCGCATCTCGACGAGCTTCACCAGCCCTATCTCCAACTGGTAACGCGGGTGCGCCGCCGTGCGCAGGAGCGTCTCCGTCTGCGTCAGTTGATGAAAGAAGCGCACCAGGTCTGACTCTGAGAAGAGCGCCGCCTGGCTGCGAAGCTCGGCGCGCTCCTGCGCGGAAGACTCCAGGGCTTCCGCATCCTCGCCCGAAACTTTTGCGACCAGCAGATCGCGCATGTAAGCCAGCATGTCCCGGCAGAAATTCCGCAGGTCGTGGCCGCGCATAACAAGGTCGTCAACGACCGCCAGCGCTTCCGAGGGACGATTCTCGCCCACGGCGCGCACCACTCGCGAGAGCATCTCGGTACTGGCTATGCCGAGCGCCGTCTCAACGTCTTCGGCCTTTATCTTCGTCCCCGAAAAGCTAATCACCTGGTCGAAGGCCGATTGCGCGTCGCGCATGGAGCCTTCGCCCGCGCGTGCTATCTCCCTGAGCGCGTCGTCCGAGACCTTTATCTTCTCGGCCTCGGCGATGAGCCTGAGCCGCTCCACGATCTTCTGCGTCGGGATGGTGCGGAACTCGAACTGCTGGCAGCGCGAGAGAATCGTGTCCGGGACTTTATGAAGCTCCGTGGTCGCCATGATGAAGACGACTCGCGACGGCGGCTCTTCGAGGGTTTTCAGGAGCGCGTTGAAGGCCGCGCCCGACAGCATGTGAACCTCGTCTATGATGAAAACCTTGTAGCGGTCGCGTGCGGGCGAGATGGCGACGTTGCCTATGATGGCATCGCGCACGTTATCGACGCCCGTGTTTGATGCGGCGTCAATCTCCATCACGTCTATCGAGCGGCCTTCGGCAATCTCGCGGCAGGAGGCGCAGGGGTCCGGGTCGTCAGAGGCGCACGGAGTCGTGGTCGGCTTATTGGCTTTATGGCAGTTGATGGCCTTGGCCAGGAGGCGTGCGCTGGTGGTCTTGCCTACGCCGCGCGCGCCGGAAAAGAGATAGGCGTGATGAAGACGCTCATGCTCTATGGCATTACGCAGGGTGCGCGTAATGGGCTCCTGGCCTGTGACCTCTTCGAATGTTTGCGGACGCCACTTACGGGCTATGACTTGGTAAGACATAAAAAAAGTGATGAGTGACGAGTGATGAGTATTGAGCAAAAGACAGAAGCTTTTAACTCATCACTCATTACTCATCACTCATCACTTCTTCAGATGTGGCCAGACTCCGGGCCAACCCGCAACACACGCGCTCGCAACTACCGTTGCTCCGTTCCCGGCCTGGCGGGGTTCGTCGGAGCTAACGTTGTGCGGAGCCCGAAGTCTGATAAATTGTCAATAATAGCTGGAAGCTGACCGGTCGCGAGCGATCAGCTTAACACAGAATCTGCTGATCGCTGAACCTGGACGGCCGAAGAGCTTTTACTGGCGGAGAGGGTGGGATTCGAACCCACGGTACGGTTCCCCGTACACAGCATTTCCAGTGCTGCCAGATCAGCCACTCCTGCACCTCTCCAAGGCGCTTCCATAGTAAAGATTGCCGGATTTCAAAACTCGCCGGACGCAAGAGCATAGCCTATCTCATAGATTTCTGTCACGTCACCACGCATGCTCATTTCTCTTCGGCGCGAATTGCGGGTATTATGTGGCTTCAATTACCACAGCGAGACGAAAATTATGCGTAACCAGCCCACACTCACCCGTTTGCTGTCACTTGCGACGGCTGCGATTGTCTGCGCTTCTACTTACGGCGCAGGCGCCCAGACCATTATGGATAATCAAATCACTCAATCTTTCACAGCGCATGCCGGCGCGATGGCGGAGGAGAACCCGCTGCTGGCGAAGTGGAGCGGCCCCTTTAGCGGCGTGCCGCCTTTCGATAAGGTTAAAGTAGCCGACTTCAAGCCCGCGCTCGAAGCCGCTATGGCCGAGAATCTTTCCGAGGTGGAGCGCGTGGCGAGCAACCCTGCGCCGCCTGACTTCGGCAACACCATCGCGGCCCTGGAGCGCGCGGGCCGCACTCTTCAGAGAGTTCAGACCGTTTACAACATCTGGAGCTCCACCATGAACGGGCCCGAATTTCAGAAGGTCGAGCGAGAGATGGCCCCGCGCATGGCCGCCTTCAACGACAAGATCACGCAGAACAAGCCGCTCTTTCAGCGGATAGAGGCCGTCTACAACTCGCCCGGGAAATCGCGATTGACGCCCGAGCAGCAGCGGCTCGTCTGGCTCTATTACACCAACTTCGTGCGTGCGGGCGCACGTCTTGACGACGCTGCCAAATCCCGCCTCTCCCAGATTAACCAGCAGCTGGCGGGACTCTACACGCGGTTTAGCCAGAACCTGCTGGCGGACGAGTCGGAACAGTTCCTGACGCTCAAGAGCGAGGACGAGCTGGCAGGGTTGCCGCAGTCCATACGCGACGCAGCCGCCACGGCAGCGGTCGCGAAAAAGAGTCCGGGCTCGTGGGTGATTATGAACACGCGCTCGTCCATCGAGCCGTTCCTGACCTACTCCGACCGCAGAGACCTGCGCGAGAAGGCATGGCGCATGTTCGTCAATCGCGGCGACAACGCGGACGCGCACGACAACAACTCCACCATCGCGGAGATTCTGCAACTGCGCGCCGAAAGAGCTAAGCTACTGGGCTACCAGACGCACGCGCACTGGCGGCTTGAGAACGCCATGGCGAAAACGCCGGAGCGAGCCCTGGAGTTGATGGAGGCCGTCTGGAAGCCCGCGAAAGAGCGCGTGCGCGAGGAAGTCGCAGACATGCAGGCGCTCGCACGCCGTGAGGGAGCGAACATCAAGATTGAGCCGTGGGATTATCGCTACTACGCAGAGAAGGTTCGCAAGGCTCGCTACGACCTAGACCAGAACGAGGTCAAACAGTACCTACAGCTTGAGAAGCTGCGCGAGGGTATGTTCTGGGTCGCGGGCGAGCTGTTCAACTTCAACTTCACGCCCGTCACGAACGTTCCCGTCTATCACCCGGACGTGCGCGTCTGGGAAGTTACGGATAAGACTTCCGGGCGGCACATAGGCTTATGGTACTTCGACCCGTACGCACGCGAAGGCAAGCGCTCGGGCGCGTGGATGAACGCCTACCGCCGCCAGGAGCGTGTGAACGGCGAAATCACAACCATAGTCTCAAACAACTCCAACTTCGTTAAGGGCAAGCCGGGCGAGCCCGTGCTGGTCTCGTGGGACGATGCCAACACTATGTTCCACGAGTTCGGCCACGCCCTGCACGGTCTCTCTTCAAACGTCACCTATCCTTCGCTCTCCGGCACGGCCGTTTCGCGCGACTACGTTGAGTTTCCCTCGCAGCTTCTTGAGCACTGGCTTTCCACGCCCGAAGTCCTGCAGCGCTTCGCGGTGCATTACCAGACGGGCAAGCCCATCCCGCAGGCGCTCGTGGATAGAATCGAGCGCGCCGAGACATTCAATCAGGGATTCGCCACGGTCGAGTACCTGGCGAGCGCGCTCGTGGACATGAAGCTGCATCTGGCCGGAAGCCAGAAGATTGACCCGGACGCCTTCGAGCGCAGGACGCTGGAGGAACTGGGCATGCCGGGCGAGATTGTCATGCGCCACCGCACGCCGCAGTTCGGGCACGTCTTTTCAAGCGACTCTTATTCAGCCGGATACTATAGCTACCTGTGGTCTGACGTGCTGAACGCGGACGCTTACGAGGCGTTCGTTGAAGCCAAGGGCCCCTACGACAAGACGGTCGCAGGGCGGCTGCGCCAGTACATCTTCTCCGTCGGAAATACGATTGACCCTGCGGAGAGCTACAGGTTATTTCGCGGGCGCGACCCTAAGGTAGAAGCGCTCATGCGCAAGCGCGGATTCTCAAAGCGGGAATCTAAGAGCGGCAACAAGTAGAAAGGGCTGTAGCGGCTCCAAAGATATTCACCGCCACGGACGCAAAGAGAGTGAGAGAGAGAGAATCCCTGAGAGGGCGCGTAGAAAAGCTTAATTCTCTGCGCGTCCTTTGCGTCACTCTGCGTCCAGGCGTTGAATGTGTTCGCGTATAAACTCTGCCGCCTGTCGCAGCGCGGCCCCGGCTTCCGGCACGAAGCCGTCCATCATCTGCCAGCAGTGGAACACGTCTTCGTAAATCTCCAGACGGCTCTCGCCTCCGGCCTCCTGAATCTTATCGTGCACGCGCCGGGAATCATCCAGCAGCAGCTCCGTTGAGCCCACCTGCAACAGAATCGGCGGCAATCCCTTCAGGTCGGCGAAGACAGGCGAGGCGTAAGAATCGAGCGGAGAAGCCTGACCCAGGTAGGCTTCCGCGAATTCAGGAAGGTTGCTCGGACGAAACATCACGCACCGCCCATCATTAAAATGGGCCGACTCTCCCGTCCCTGCCAAATCAGTCCAGGGTGAGAAACAGACTGCGGCGGCCGGAAGCGGCAGCTTCATCTGGCGCGCACGGAGCAGCGTGCCGAGCACCAGCCCTCCGCCCGCCGAGTCTCCCGCCAGGGAGATGAGCTTTGCCGGAGTTCCTCCTTCGAGCAGCCATTGGTAGGCGGCCACAGCGTCGTCCAGCGCCGCCGGGTAACGATGCTCAGGGGCAAGACGATAGTCAAGGCTGAAGACTCTGTGACGGGTGAGCCGCGCGAGCGCCGCCGTGATGGGCCTGTGTGTGGCGGCGGAGCAGGAAACGTACCCGCCGCCGTGGATATAGAGAATCACTCCGTCAGCCGCTTCGTCCGCTTCGAGCCATTCGCCGCGCACGCTGCCTGTCTCCTGTCTCAAATGTACCCCGCGCGTGCGTAGCCACTGATAAAACGGAGTGGAGCCGAAGAGACGCCTCGCCCTTCGTGCGACCGATTGCTCGTCGCTTCCCCAGTTGCTCCTGCGTATGAGCATTCGGACGCTCGCGTTTAAGGTGCGTGCTCGCCAACTAGTCATAAGCTTCAACCCATCAGCCCGAAATCATAACCTGCTAATCCTTAACTGATGCTGGAGAGGTTATCTCCGGCGACGATTCCGCCAGCGTCGTTCGTATCCACCTCGGAGCGGGCGGCCTCCTCCGAGGCGTAGAGCCACTTGAGAAAAGGCGGCGCTATCAAGGTAGTCGCCACGGCCATGAAGAGCACCACGCCGTAAAGCCGTGCGTTGATGACGGCGAGGCTCAATCCTATCTGAGCCACCACTATACCGACTTCGCCTCTGGGAACCATGCCCATGCCTACCTGTCCCGCGCGTCTCGCGCCCAGGTTCCACGCGCCCGCGCCGCAGCCGATAAGCTTGGTCACGACGGCCACCAGCGTCAAGATGATCGCAAGCACAATGACGGCAGGGTCGCTGAAGACATCCAGCTTAACTTGCATCCCTATGTTGACCAGGAAGAACGGAACCAGAAACTCCGTCACACCATTGGTCTGCCTGTGCATGGTGCGGTCGTCTTCCGAAGCTTCCGCCAGCGCCATGCCCGCCAGGAAAGCTCCTATGATGGCGGCCACGCCTATGTAGGACGCGGCGACGCTCAAGCCGAAGCACAGAATCAGCCCGAAGATGAAGAACGAATTGCCTATACGCAGCCTGCCTATGCGCGGGGAAAGGCGAGTGATGACGGGAGCGCCTACGAGCGCCACAAAGGCCGTGAAGCCTATGGCGAGCGCGGCCGTAGTGATGATCTCCAGGTAGTTAATTGAGCCCGCAGCCATGCTGGATACCACGGCCAGCACCAGCAGCCCGAGTATGTCGTCTATGACAGCCGCGCCCAGAATTATGCGGGCCGTCGGAGCGTCCAGAAGCCCTAAACCCGAAAGCACGCGCGCGGTAATCCCCACGGAAGTCGCCACCATGGCCGTGCCGACAAAGAGCGCTTCGATACTGGTTGCGCCCCAGGCCCTCATCAAAAGCCAGCCGCCCAGGAAAGGCATGATAACGCCAAGCACGGCGACGATGGCCGCGCTGCGGCCCACGCGGAAGATGGCGGCGGGCTTCGTCTCAAGCCCCACCGTGAAGAGCAGGAAGATGACGCCTATCTCTGCGAGCGTATTTGTTATCTCCGTCGGCGCAACCCAGCCCAGAAGACTCGGCCCTATGATTACCCCGGCGAGAATTTCGCCTGCCACGGCCGGCTGGCGAAGGCGCTCGAAAAGCTCGGCCATGACCTTGGCCGTCACCAGCATCAGGAAGAGCGTCACAAGCACCCAGGCGCTTTCGCCGCCAGCAGCCCCCAGAATCACGCGCATTCTTTATCTCCCGGCTTCTAATAATTAATTAGGCCCGCGCTATTGTAACCAGCTTGCCTCTTTATTGCGATTTTCAAGCCCGGCGCGCCCTTCGCCCGGCACACCAATCCGCCTGCTGTCACATCAAACTTCTGTCAGCCTGTCGAGGTCGGCATGTATGGTTTTAAGCCCCCTTGACAGGTGCTTCTATTTTTAAGAGGGAGTCAAAGCGAAGAGTGAAAAGAAAAGAGGCTAGAGGCGCAATTCTGGCCGCAGCGCTGGTAATCGCTGCGGTTTTTGCCGGGCTGTTTTTAGTCGGCGGCGGGCGCGGGCCCATGCGCTCCGGGCAAAGCGGCCTTATGCCTTCGCCTACGAGCGCCGAAGCCGCGGAAATTCCCTCCTGGAAAAGGGCCGTGCAAAGGATCATGGAAGACAGGGGCGAGCCCGTGGGCAAGCAGGCCAAGGTCAGCATACCTCAGGAGCTGCGCCACTACGGCGACACTCGCCGCTTTCTGGCCATACAGGTGGCCGAGTGGCGCAAGCATCGCTTTGAGACTCCGCAGGACTACGCGGATTTGGCCGGTATGATTAGCGGGGGCGAGCTGGTAGAGGTCAAGTCCGTCAGCGACAGCTACATACTCTACGGCGTGGGCGGTCGCGCGACGGGCGAGCCCTTCACCGTTTACGACAACTCAAGCCGCAAGAGCATTCCGCTCTTGAGCCAGGCCGAGATTGCAGGCGAGTACGAGCGTATTAATGAATCATCCACAAGCCTGAAAGACGAAATTGCTGCGCTCAGGGCGGAATTTGCTTCCGTTTCTAAGAAAGAGCGCGCGAAGCGAGCCGAGCTGCAAACAAAGATTGCCGCAAAAGAGAGGTTGCTCAAGGAGGTTCTGGCGAAAAAAGAGTCCCTCGATTCTAACTACGGGAACTCCGGCGGGCAGCAGCGCCTCTTCGACAGGGAGGAAAAGATCGAGGCGCTGGCCAAAGATTTCTCCGGCAGTGAATACGATCTGTCGGACGCTGGCTCGCGCAAGCAGATGAAGGTGCGTATGCTCAGCTATCTTCGCCCCGAAGCGCTTAAGGTGATGGAAGAGGTGGCCGCGTCGTACCGTCAGAAGTTCGACCGCCCGCTTCCCATAAGCTCGCTCGTGCGCCCGCACCAGTACCAGTTCGAACTGAGCAAGGTGAACCCGAACGCGATTCGCATGCAGACGCCGCCGCACTCAACGGGCCTGGCCTTCGACATCTTCAACAAGTACATGACTGCCGAAGAGCAGCAGTACGTGATGGACGAACTGGCGCGACTCGAAGACGCCGGTCGTATAGAGGTCTTGCGCGAGAACCGGGACCACTTCCACGTCTTCGCCTTCATAGACGGCACGCGTCCCGACGAAACCCTCATTCGACAGTCCCTCAGCAAAGCGGGCGAAGCCGAGTAAAGAGTTTAAGAGATAAGCCACGAAACCACACTAATCAGCACGGAAGCTTTTGTCTTCGTGCTGATTAGTGTGGTTTCGTGGCTTATCTCTTATCCTGTTTATCCCTTAAGCTTCGTTTAACCCTTCCACTTGAGAAGCTCGTCTATGGTCGTCACGGCTATCGGGTGATAGGTGGGACGCGCCCGGCGGTAGATGGTCAGCGCTCGCCCGCGCCCTTCGGGACTCTTATTCAGTTCCTCGTAAAGCGGCTTGATAAATTTCCTGCGGCCAATGCTCGTCAGAAACTCTTCCAGCTTCGGGTACGCCGCCTCGTAGCGGTTGCGTATAGCCATCAGCAGCCACTGAAAAAGTATCTCCGAATTGCCGGAGCCGGTCAGCCTGAAAGCCCTGTCCAGCTCGGCCATCCGCGCGGCTCCCAAATCCTGCGGCAGGCTCTGAAGAAAGTGCAGCCATTCCTGCGTAGACCACGCGGCCGTAGAAATCCTGGCCGGGGCGATCTCTCCCTTGAGCCAGCGAGAGGACTCTCCCTCCACGCGCTTGAAAGCATCCGAGGCGGGACGCGGCGCGCTCTGCGGCAGGCCCGCTTTATAAATCCATTCCTCGACCGGCACGCGCGCGGCTTGCTGCGGATACTTATCCAGCAGGTTCGCTTTCAGGTAAGCGGTGAAATCTTCCGTGCGTATGCTGCGAAAGGCGAAGTGCGCGAAATAGCTCCGCAGGAACTGGTCGAACCTTGCGCGCCCGAAAGCCTCCTCCAGAGCGCGCAGAAAGAGAGCGCCCTTTTCGTAAGGGACTCCTGTGAAGCCAGCGTCAGGGTCTCGGCCCTTCAGGTCCACGTGAAGAATCCGGTCTCTGTCCTCCATCCCGGCCATCTCTTCTTCCAGCGAGCGGCGGCCCAGAGTCGCTTCCATCTCTTCACGCCCGCGCCCGTATACAGC
>DASVVZ010000409.1:0-2607 GCA_036389875.1 Pyrinomonadaceae bacterium | reverse complement strand
CAGTTGGGTTTCTGGGCGGTGACGGTCGGGACGAATATGGCTCGCGCAACTCCCATGCTCGGCAGCGAAGGCCCCTTCGGCCCGCAGCTCGGGATGACGCCCTTTAACGACGTGCGCTTCGGTCTGCTGGGCGGCTCCGTGGTGGACGCAAACGCGCTCTTGCGCTCCTACATCTGGCACTGCATAGGCATCCCGCTCGTCGCCTCCATCTTCATGGCCGTTCACTTCTGGCGCATAAGAAAGGACGGCGGCATCAGCGGCCCCGCGCCCGTGCAGCTTGAATCCGAGATGAAGCCCGTGAAGAAGCCCTCGGTGCTCGTGAATCTGATGGGCAACGGCTCGAACGGGCAGGTGACGGACGGCGCGGCGAAGGCTAAGGAAGAGAAGCGTGTGACTCCTGTGAGTTGAACCGTGTGGAGAAGCTTGAGATGGCGACAGAGATTCAGGATCGCAGGTTCAAGTTCGGCTTTGGATACATAATATTAATCGCGCTGGCGATTCTTCTGGCGGTCTACATCTATTTTGTAGTAGACGACTGGCACCAGCTCTGGAAGATAGCCTCCGCCCCGGACAACGTGCCGATTGTGGGCCTGCTGCTGATCGTGCCTTTCTTTACCTGGCTCGGAATTCGGCAGGCGCGCGACAATGACGAGCTGATTGAGCGGCTTGAGCGAGACCCGCAGCTTGCCAAGTCGCATCACAGAAAGACCCTGCCGTGGCGGCCCGGCTGGGCCAGAGAGCTTCACGTCTGGCCCTATCTGGTTCGCATAGAATTCCTGGCCGCTGTGATTGTGACGGTGATTCTCTTCATCTGGTCGATACTTCTGGACGCGCCGCTCGAAGAGCCGGCCAATCCGAACCTGACGATGAATCCGTCGAAAGCGCCCTGGTACTTTCTGGGCCTTCAGGAGATGCTCGTCTACTTCGACCCCTGGATAGCGGGCGTGGTCATGCCCACGCTCCTGATCGTAGGCTTGATGGTCTTCCCTTACGTTGATTCGAACCCGCTCGGCAACGGCTATTACAGCCTGAGGCAGCGCCGCTTCGCCGTAGGGATGTTCGGGTGGGGATTCTTCATGTGGATTATCCTCATCATCATAGGCACCTTCATACGCGGGCCCGGCTGGATCTGGTTCTGGCCCGGACAGAACTGGGATCACAACGCGGTCGTCTTCGATAAGAACCGAGACTTACACGAAATCATAGCCGGCTGGTGGCCGACCGGTCTCGGATGGCTCAACTCCTCTCCGGGCAAGGCCGTCTTCGGCGCGCTGGTGGTCGGCGGCTTCTTCATTATCGGCGGCATCTTCTTTCACTGGCTGATGCTCTGGAAGCCGGTCAGGTTCAGCCGCATAGACCCGTCGCTTCCCATTCATAAACGAATCTGGCGATGGCTGACTACGTGGGACGAGTTCGAGAAGAAGCTCCTGGCGCGAACGAGCCTGCTGCAATACATGACGTTCCAGTTCTTCGCCATCTCGGTGCTTCTGGCATTTCCCGTCAAGCTTCTTTTACGTTTAGTTTTCACCATCAAGTACGTGTGGGTTACACCGTGGTTCAATGTCTAAAAGTCTCCTTCGGGCGGAGGTGAGTGAATCCCGTGGCTGAAACTCCTGATTCCGACAAACTGGTCAAGAAAGAGACGGAAGGCCCGCAGCCTGACCCTATTACCAGGCGCTCAACCAGCAGCATATTGCTTATCTCATCGCTGCTGATGATGGCCGTGCTGGCGTGGGCGCTGTACGACGAGGCCTATTCGCAGAGGCCCTGGAAGAATATGCAGCGCGAGTTCGTGGCGCGCTACGAGCGTTACCTGCGGAGCATCAGGCGGCGCTCAGGCCAGACCGAAAAGCAGGTCAAAGAGTCGGAGGAGTATCAGCGCCTGGATGCCGAGGCCAAGGCCGCGCGCGCGCAGGTTAAGCCGCGCCTGGACGCTATTGACAAAGATGTCGCCGTCGTCCAGAGCCAGTTGGACGCCATCACAGATCCTTATCAGGATGCTCGCGGCAGGATCACCGTCATCACCTACAACGCGGAGGTCGCCGGCTCTGCTTCCAAAAAACAGAAGTACTTGCAGGACGTGGAGCGGCGCAAGCAGCAGACGATAAGGGTTGAGATGCCTGCGGACGGAAGCGGAAAGACGACCACGCAGAATTTCAACTACGTCACGCTGGAAGCCAAATATAACGAGTTGAGAGACAGGAAGGCAGAGCTTCTGACGGAGAAGGGCAATCTTCTCAAGGAGCCGACGGAGCTTGCCAATAAGCGCGACGACTATTTGAAGAACCAGTTGACGGGGCTGCGCGAAGATCAGGTCAGAGGGCTCATTGCCAAGGTGCAGGACTTCGATTATTCCATGAGGCAGGTCAACGTGCTTGAGCACAATATCGTTGATCGCTGCGAGTCCTGTCACCTGGGGATAAGAGAGCCGCTGACGCTGACGGCCGCCAATATGAGGCCGGCCAGGGGCAAGAAGCCGGACGAGCTGTCGCGCGCCTTCGTCAGCCATCCGAGCAAAGAGCTTCTGGAGATACACAACCCTGACCGCTTCGGCTGCTCAAGCTGTCACTGGGGCAACGGCCGCGCCACCACCAGCGTAGAGAAGGG
>DASVVZ010000408.1:0-3089 GCA_036389875.1 Pyrinomonadaceae bacterium | reverse complement strand
AAACTGTTCTTCAACTCCATACGCAGTGCGCCGCCGACTTCCCGTCCTCTAATTGATGAAGTGGGCCTGAAGTTCTTATAACAACCGATTGAAGGTTCGAAAATGTAGCACGCGCGCGCCCGATCGCACAACGATTAAATCTGCGCGCAGGAGAGAAGACGAAGCGATTGACAGCGCGAGACTCCTGACGGCCATCCCTTTATGTGTTATCTTGACGACTGATGAGGAACATAGACTGGTTTCCGCTCATGCTCTCTTTGAGAGTAGCGCTGATGGCGACCGCTCTGGCGCTCATCACGGGCGTCTGTCTGGGCTGGGTGCTGGCGCGCCGCCGCTTTCCGGGCCGCGAAGCGCTGGATGCGCTGGTGACACTGCCGCTCGTACTGCCTCCGACGGTGCTGGGCTATTACCTGCTGGTGCTGCTCGGCGCGAACAGTCCCGTGGGCCGCGCAATCAAAGCCCTGACCGGCTCGCAGCTCGTCTTCACATGGCGCGGCGCGGTGGTGGCAGCGATGCTGGGCGCGCTCCCGCTGGTAGTTAAAACTTCGCGCGCGGCAATCTCCACAGTCAGCGAGCAACTGGAGGACGCGGCGCGCACCTTCGGAAAGTCCGAGTGGCAAATCTTCTGGCGCGTGACGCTGCCGCTCTCTTCGCGTGGAATCATAGCCGCCGCCATGCTTGCCTTCGCGCGCTCGCTCGGAGATTTCGGCGCGACGCTTATGGTGGCGGGCAACATTCCGGGCCGCACGCAGACGGCTGCGATTGCCATCTACGACGCAACGCAGGCCGGGCGCGATGATTACGCCCTGACACTGGTAGTGATACTCTCCGTGATAGCGCTCACGCTGCTCTATGCTACAAACAGGCTCGTGGGCGACAACACGCACACCTGACCTTGGGGGAACTCTGAACGCGCTCTTTTATCGATCATGATTTCTGTCAGAATCAGAAAAGAGTTTGGCGAAAGAGCAGCGACGGCGTCGGCCGCGGATGCGGGCGGGCGCGCACTCTCAGGCTTCACGCTCGATGCGGAGTTCGATGCGCCTCCCGGCATCACCATACTCTTCGGCGCTTCCGGCTCCGGTAAGACCAGCACCATCAAATCAATCGCGGGAATCACACGCCCGGATTCCGGCCTTATACGGCTGAATGACGACACTCTATTCGATTCGGAGCGCGGGATAGACAGGCCCATACGCGAGCGCGGCGTAGGGCTGGTCTTTCAGAACCTGGCGCTCTTTCCGCACATGACGGCTCTCTGTAACGTGGAGTTCGCGGCAAACGGACTGGCGCGCGAGGAGCGGCGACGACGCGCGCTTGAATTGATGGAGCGCTTGAGAATCGGGCACACGGCGCCGCGCAGGCCTCGTGACATCTCAGGCGGCGAGGCTCAGCGCGTAGCCCTCGCACGCGCGCTCGCCAGCCGCCCGCGACTGCTGCTCCTGGACGAGCCGCTTTCTGCCATAGACGATGTTACCAAGCAGGAGATAATCTCTGACCTGAAGATGATTAATAGAGATTTGCGCCTGCCCGTCATATACGTCACGCATAACCGGGACGAGGCCGTGAGCCTTGGCGATTACCTTGTGGCCTACGACGGCGGGCGAGTCGCCGCGCGGGGCGAGCCGCTTGAAATCCTTGGCGGCGCTGTCTACGCCGGGATAGCGCGCATCACAGGCGTAGAAAATATCTTCGACGCGGTTGTTATTAAAAGAGACGCCTTGGCCGGAACCATGACCGTCGAGGCCAGGGACCGAAACGGCACCTGCCGTCTTGAAGTCCCGCTCGGAAGGGAGAGCGAGGGCCAGAGGGTGCGCGTGGCAATTCGTTCGGGTGACATTCTGATCGCCGCAGAAGAGCTGCTGCGAACATCCGCGCGAAATATACTGCCGGGGCACATCAGCTCTATTGAAGAGCGCGGCGCACAGTCAATCGTTCGCGTCCAGAGCGGCGTGGCGTGGACGGCCAGCGTCACGCGTCAAGCCGTCAAAGAACTCGGCCTCGCCGCCGGCCGGAAAATCTGGATGGCGATTAAGACACACTCCTGCTACTTACTTGAAAGCAGCGGCTCAGTTTGAGACCGCGCGCCGCATAGATATTGAATCGGGAGTTCAAACTGAGCCGCTGCTTTTCCAAGGCATTGTTTGGCTCTCCCTGATGTCAGCTCTTATTAATCGCCTGAGCGGGTCTGTCAGAATAAGTGGAGGCTGTTTTATCCCTAGTTGTTCAATAGCTTGTTTGTGTTGATACTGATATAGGCTGGGAATGCTAAGATGTCAAATTGCTTTTCCAGATGGGTACGCGACTGGAAATATCCCCGGACTGTGCCATGAAAACCACCGACGCCAGCTCACTTCATTATCGCAACTGCAATCTCTGCGAAGCGATTTGCGGCATCGAAATCACTGTCCAGGCCGACCAGCGCCTGGGCATTCGCGGAGACAAAGACGACCCTTTCAGCCGTGGATACATCTGCCCTAAGGCCGTTGCCCTGCAAGATCTTCATTATGATAAAGACCGGCTCAAATACCCGGTTCGCCGCACTCCTCAGGGTTGGCAGCGGGTAGGGTGGGACGAGGCTTTTGATGAGGTGGCGCGAAACCTCAAGCGTATTGACGCGAAGTACCGGAGCAACGCCATCGCAACGTACCTTGGCAACCCCATCGTTCATAACTATGGCGCTATGCTGTTTGCTCCGGGATTTATCCGTAGCCTGCATACACAGAATCGGTTTTCCGCGACCTCCGTTGACCAGCTGGCGCATCATTTAGCCGCCTACCTGATGTTCGGCCACCAACTCCTTATTCCCGTCCCGGACCTGGACCGCACACGCCTTTTTCTAATCCTGGGAGCTAATCCGGCAGTCTCGAATGGCAGCCTCATGACTGCTCCAGATATGAGTCGACGGTTAGAAGAAATACGTCACAGGGGAGGCAAGGTAATACTTATCGACCCGCGTTTTACCGAAAGCGCCCGATTGGCCGACCGTCACCTTTTTATCCGCCCGGGTACGGACGCTCTGTTGCTGCTGGCCCTGCTGCATGTTGTTTTTGATGAATCCCTAACCCGCCTGAACCACCTGGCTGCAT
>DASVVZ010000407.1:0-21058 GCA_036389875.1 Pyrinomonadaceae bacterium | reverse complement strand
TCGAGCGAGCGGCTGCCTGAAGGCCCGTGTATGCGCCCATCTCCACCCCGTAGAGACCTACCGGAGAGCCCACGAGCGGCCTGTCCTGCGAGGTCTTAAGCGAGCGCAGGTAGTCTATGGCGGCCTGCACATCGTCCGTTTCCAGCGAGCCGAAGGATGTCCAGTTGACCGGAGGATTAAGGCCGTGGCCGCGCAGGTCCGGCCAGAGGATGGTGAAGTTCGCCGTCTCGTTGAGCTTGACTCCCAGGTTCAGCAGCCAGGAGCGGTCCGCGCCGTAGCGATGAAGGAGAATGACTGCGGGCGCCCCTTCGCCTCCCCTCAGGAGCCAGCCGCGCGAGCGCGTGCCGTCTCGATTGGCCCAGGACTCTTCCGATGCTTTAAGCCCGGGGCCGCTCAGCTGCGTGAACTTTTCGGGCGTGACCAGATATTCCTGCCGGGGCGGGCGGGTCGCGCCGTAAACTATCCAGCCCGTCACCGCGACCAGCACCAGCAAGAGCAGGAGTATGATGGGCAGAAAGGCCCTTACAATTCTTCTTCCGGTTCTTCTACGAGGTGGCATCTGTCCTCAACGTGGCTAAACGGATATAGAAGACTCTAACGATTCAAGCTTTGACCCGGGCATCATACAGTCCGGCATCAGGCTTCTCCAAAACGAGAGCGCGCGCCCGCGTAATCCTCCGGCGTATTGACGTTCTCAAAGAAGAGCCGGGCGTCCGTCAAATCCGCAAGCTCCTCCCAACTAACCAGCCGCGTGCGCACCATTCGGAGAAGCGCGCGCGGGCGTCGCTCGCCCTCTTCTATCATACGGCGCGCAATCTCTCTGCAAGCAGCCGTACGGTAAAGAGCGCAGAGCGGCTGCAATCGCCCGTCCCGCTGCACCGGCGCGACCGCCTGCCAGTCTTCACGCAGGCCCGACAGTCGCGCGAACAGCTCGCTCGTCACGAAAGGCAGGTCACAGGCCACTACGGCAGCCCACTCGGCGCGGCAGGCGGCAAGCGCCGCGTGCAGGCCGCCCAGTGCGCCCCAGGCTTCGTAAACGTCGGGCACGTTCTCTATTTTCAAAGAAGAATCTACGTTTTTCGCTCCCACAAGGTTTATACGCCCGGCCACATGGCCGAGCGCCTCCGCTATGCGCTCGACAAATGAGACTCCGCGCAGCGTAAGCAGCGCTTTGTCGCGCCCCATACGGCTGGACGCGCCGCCTACGAGGATGAAGCCTTCTATATCCATCGCCTGGGCCGCCTGTGAGGCTGGAAATCGAGCAGCTTTTATACAGCTTTACTTAAGGGAGGCTTGCTAAAAACTTTTTCAGGGCGCAAATTAACACGTGCGGCGACGCCCCGCAAGTAAAACGTTTTCCCCTCGGCCCGCATCATACGTGCTGCAAAGGAGTGCGGGCAACGAATGTCAGGCGCCGGGGAAAGAAAATCGATTCGTCTTTCTTTTACCGAAACCCTATACCTGACGCGGCGGGGCCTGCTTTCCCTTTCGCTTTGAAATGCTCGCTTGACCGGCGTTGAAAGCCGAAGTTATATTCGACACTGGCGCTCTTTTCTTCCCCCGGTCGCGCCGCCTGCCCGCTTAAAGGCAGGAAAAGGCGCTTCCCCTTTTTGATTTTCCGTTTCGGCCTTGGTTTCTCCAGAGGTTATTTAATGAAAAAGTTTTTCGCAGTGGCTTTTCTGTCCGTCCTCGCGCTCGTCTCTCTTTGCACGGGCGCAAGCGCGCAGCAGCAGCAGCAGACCGTCTCGAAGAGTGTATCGGACGAGCGCTTTTTCCCGCTCGAAGATGTGCGGCCGGGCATGCGCGGCATCGCCTGGACTGTCTTCGAAGGCTCGGAACCGGAAAAGATAGAGGTGGAGATTCTGGGCGTGCTGCCGGGCTTTATGGGGCCGCGACAGTCCGCCATCATCGCGCGCTTTTCCGGGGCGAAGATTGAGAAGACCAACGTTTTCGGCGGCATGTCCGGCTCGCCCGTTTACATAGACGGCAGGCTGGTCGGCGCCATCTCCTTTAATTTCCCGTTCGGCAAAGAGCCCATAGGCGGCATCACCCCTATAAGGCAGATGATTGAAATCTTCGAGCGCAACAGCGCCGGGAAAGACCGCAGCGCGCCGCAGGAACCGCGCTCCGTCTCGTTCACGCAACTGGCCTCCACCGAGTGGAAGCCCACGTTCCCTAAGCCCATCGTGACGGGCGCGCCGCTGGTGGCTCCCGTCTCCGCAGGCTCGCCGCTCCTTCCACTGTTGGGCCAGCAGTTCGCGCCGATTGCCACGCCCGTAGTCTTCGGCGGCATCAGCCAGGAAGCGCTCGCTAAGTTCTCGCCGCAGCTAATCGCAAGCGGCATTATGCCTGTGGCCGGCGCTGGCGGAGCTGCCGCCATTACTCCCCTGGGCAAGATTACCGAGAAGACGCTCGCGCCCGGTACGAGCATCAGCGTGCAGCTCGTTCGCGGCGACTATTCCATAGCGGCCTCCGGCACAGTGACCTTCCGCGACGGCAACCGCATATACGCCTTCGGCCACCCTTTCCTGAGCCTCGGCTCAAGCGACATGCCTATGACCGAAGCATCCGTGGTGACCGTAATATCCAACGCGAACAGCCCCTTCAAGCTGACGGTGCCGGGGCAGATGGTCGGGAGCATCTCGCAGGATAGGGCCACGGGCATCTACGGCCAGTTGGGAGAAGCTCCGCGCATGATTCCCGTGCGCGTGCAGCTTCGCACCAGCCGCGACCGCGTTGAAACCTTTAACTACGAGGTGGCGAACGATACTTTCCTGACGCCGCTTCTGCTGAACCTGACCATCTACAACACCATCGCATCTTCGGAGCGGGGCCTTGGCGAATCTACCATCAGCGTCAAGGGGCAGATTAACGTGCGCGGGCAGAAGCCGATTCAGATCGAGCGCCGTTTTTCAGCCGTCAGCGCCGCCACGATGGCAGCCGGCTCCATAGCCGTCCCGATGCAGGCGCTGCTCTCTTCAGGCTTCGAGGACATTGACGTGAGCGGCATCACCGTAGACATCTCGTCCTCGGATACGAAATACACCGGCACGCTTGAGCGCGTCTCGCTTGACCGCACGGAAGCGCGTCGCGGCGAGACCGTGGAGGTTCAGGCTTACGTCCGCACGGAATCCGGTAAACAGTTCGTCCAGCGCATTCCCGTTCAGATTCCTTCGGACATTCCCGCAGGACAGCTCATTCTCTTCGTAGGCGACGGGAACTCCCTGCAACAATCGGCCGCCGCGCAGAACTTCGTCCCGCAGGATTTGGGCCAGCTCGTCAACGCCATTAACAACGTGAAGAAGAACGACAGGCTCTACGTCAAGCTCTATCGGGTGACCCCGGGCGCAGTAATAGGCACGAGCGAGATGCCTAACCTTCCGCCTTCGGTCGTCGCCACCCTGAATTCTGACAGGGCCTCCGGCGGCTACACACAGACGAACCTCTCGCCGATATACGAGAAGGAACTGCCGCCCGCTGAGTTCGTCATCTCCGGCCAGCAGTTGATAGCCATAGAGGTTCAGCGCTAAAGATAGAAATCGAAACAGGCGGCAAGGCCGGGCGAGAATCTTATCTCGCCCGGCCTTTCTATTTCTGGGCGGGGCCTTCGATGACGAAAAGGAAACGGCGCTCGGATTCCGGGATGAGGACTGGGCGGTAGCTGAGTGCGGCCTTTTCTATCTCTGCCTGAAGCGAGGGGCCGCCGAAGAAGAGCAGCCTGCTTGAGGGCGGCGACCATTCTGCAAGCTCCCAAAACTTCTCCGTAAAGCGCTCGATTGCGCGAACCGTGACAAAGTCTGCTGCGGGCGCAGGTGTTTCTTCAAACCTCTTTGCGATGACCGCGGCGCGCGTCGCGGCTTCGACTTGTCGCAGGGCCTCGCGCAGGAAGACTGCCTTCTTCTGCGAAGCTTCTATGAGCGTCGCGCGAATCCCGGGGCGCATGACTAGGCAGGGAATTATGGGCAGCCCCGCGCCCGAGCCTACGTCCACGACGCGCGCATCGCCTGAAAGAAAGGGAAGCGCGACCAGCGACTCAAGGACGTGACGCACGGCGAACTCGGCGGCGGAGCAGGGCGCCACCAGGTGAAGCCGCGCGTTCCACTGGCTGACTATGCGGTAGTAATCGACGAGACGCTGCTCCTGCTCGCCGCTCAACTCGACGCCGAACGCCGGCGAATGTTCTCTGAGCGCTGCTATAAAATCTTCCGCCGTTGCTGTCTCTTTCATCATCACGGCCTAAGCTTACACGAAACGCGGCCTCGACTGCGCACAAAGGTTTGTTCAGCGCGCCGCATCTTCTGTACAATCAATCGCAGGCTCTCCCGCCGGGTTCGCATGAGGATACAAAAGAAGAGGTTTGGAAAATGGGTCTAGCAAAGTACAGGATGAGCGTCATGGCCCTGTTCGTCCTACTGGCGACGGGAGCCGTCTATCTGACGGGCGCGTCGGCGCAAAATGCGCCTAACTCTCTGCCGCAGATAAGGTCTCGGGCGGAGTTCGACCGCATCGCCCGCGTCTACAATTCCGAGACGCCGAATCCGCTGGCGCACACGATGTTCGTCATTGACCGCAGCGACAAGAACAGGATTTATTACGTCAACTCGCGCCGATACACCTTTCACAAGGACTTCGTCAACGGCACGTACCTCTCGCTTGAGCGCGGGAAAGAGTTCTTCGAGAACAATTACCTGAAGCCCAACCGCCGCTTCATACTGGGCACGCTCGCCTACCAGACGACAGTCAAGCGCTGGACGTTCGAGTTCTGGGAGGGCGACCTGATTACGCCCGAACTGATTAAGCTGGCGTCGGAGGTGATAAACAAGAGCTTCTTCGAGCCCGTCGCCTACAAGCCTAACTCGCTGAAGCAGGAGGAGGCTTCCGCGACGCTGACGGGAATGGAGCGCGTACTCCAGAGCGACATCCTCAGCGGGCAGGGCTATCAGGGACTCAATCTTGCGAGCGGCATAGGGCGCATACACATCATAGACAAGCTGGACGACCACGTTGAGATAGGCGCAAATGAAATCCTCGTTCTGAGCGAAGTGCCGCTCAACCTTCCGCCGGTGGCTGGCATCATCGTCACAAAGCCTTCCACGCCGCTCTCGCACATCAACCTGCTGGCTAAGTCCTGGGGCATCCCGAACGCTTTCATAAAGGACGCGGACAAAATCCTGAAGCAGTACGATACCTGGTGGGTCTCGTTCGAAACGCGGCGCGACAACTACATCATCAAGCGGGCAGACCTGGCGCAGATTAAGGAATACCAGCGCCGAGAGGCCGAGCGGCTGAAATTGATGACGCCGCGCTACAACCTGAACGAGAAACGGCTGGCCGCGCTCAATCAACAGCGCGCAACCTCCATCACGGCCTACGGCGCAAAGAGCGCCAACCTTGGCGAAGTGATGAACGCGCGCCTCCCCGGCATAGCCGTCCCCGCGGGCTTCACCGTGCCCTTCTATTACTATGACCAGTTCGCCAGGGAGAACGGCCTGGACGACCTGATTACTTACCTGCGCGACGACCAGAGGTTCGTGCACGACCCGGCTTACCGCCGCGAGCGGCTGACAAACTTGCGCGAGCGCTTCCAGAAGGGAAAGTTCAACGCCGAGCTGAGGGCGGAAATCCTGCGACGCGTGGCAAAGGAGTATCCCGGCAAGGGGCTCTTCGTCAGAAGCTCGTCGAACACGGAAGACCTGGCGAACTTTAGCGGCGCGGGTCTTTACGACACCGTGGCGAACGTGCGGGGCGACGATGCCATTATCGAAGCCGTCAAGACCGTCTGGGCTTCGCTCTGGAATTTCGAGGCTTACGAGGCGCGCGAGCGCGCAGGCATAGACCACTCGAAAGTCTTCATGGCGGTGCTGCTGCAAGAGGGCATCAATTCCGAAAGCTCCGGCGTGATGATTACCACTGACCCCTTTGACAAAGAGAATCGCGGCACAATCTACATCTCGGCCAAGCGCGGCTTAGGAATCAAGGTAGTCGAAGGCAAGAAGATTGCCGAGCAGATTCTCTTTCGTCCTCGCACCGACGCCGTGCAGGTTCTGACACGCTCTGCCGAAGACAGCCTGCTGACATTCGACGAGCAGGGCGGAGTCCGCGAAGTCCCCATCACGGGCGACCGCGCCGTGCTGACCGACGAAGTCGTGAGACGCCTCGTCCGCGCCGCTGGCGATATCAAGCGCGTCTTCGCTGGCCGTGAGCAGGACATAGAATGGGCCTACATGCGCGACCAGATTTACATAGTCCAGTCGCGCCCGTATATTGAAGGAAAGTGAAAAGCGGGAGATAGAGTGAGACGGATTCAACTAGCCCGTGCGGCTTGCGTGGCGTCGCTCCTTGCCTTGAGCGCGTGCGGCGGCAACGAGCCGAAGCTCATCAGTAATCAAACCAGCGTCGCCAACTCTAACGCCCGTGGGAACGGCGGGGGCGGCTCGCCGCCGGTTGCGCCCGCAACAACCGCCTCGCCCGCGCCTGCTAAATCCGGCGGAGGCGATTACATAGACACAGCCGAGTACGACGAGAAAATCAGGCGGCTGGAGGAGCAGTCGAAGAAGAAGCCGAACGACGAGGCTCTGCGCAAGCAACTGGCGCTTGCGTACCTGGAGCGCGGCAACGCTCTGACGCAGGCGCGCCAATATCAGGCGGCCCTCGGCGACTATCGCCGCACCATGCGCTATGACCCGAACAACGAGGAGGCGCGCTACTGGTCCGGCACCATCATAGGCATTCTCAAGCAGATGAACCGCCCGGTGCCGGAAGAAGGCGCTGAGCCTCAACCGCTTCAAAAACAGTGAACAGTTTTCAGTTTTCAGTTCTCAGCCGAGAAGACAAGTCTGCCTTTTACTGAAAACTAAAAACTGAAAACTGCATTTAATCTATGAGCGAAAAATATTTTGTTGACGGATTGCTGAAGGGGCGCGTCGCGCTTGTGACGGGCGGGGGGACAGGCATTACCGGAGGCGTGGCCCGTGCGCTGGCGGAAGCTGGGGCGCGCGTGGTGCTTGTCAGCCGCCGCATGGAGCACCTGGAGCCTGCTGCCGAGAGGATTCGCGCGGCGGGAGGCGAGGCGCTGGCCGTGGCTGCTGACGTGCGCAGCATGGAAGATGTCGAGCGCGCCGTCGCGGCTTCCATTGAGGGCTTCGGCAAGCTGGACATAGTGGTCAACGGCGCTGCCGGGAATTTCCTCTGCCCCGCGGAGGAAATGTCTCCCAACGGCTTCGGGACGGTCGTTGACATAGACCTCAAGGGAACCTTCAACGTCTCGCGGGCGGCATTCCCGGAGCTGAAGAAGAATCGCGGGCAGATTCTGAACATCAGCGCGACGCTTCATTATGGCGGGACGCCTTTGCAGCTTCACGTCTCGGCGGCCAAAGCTGGCGTGGACGCCCTGACGCGGAATCTTGCGGTCGAGTGGGGCCGCTTCGGTATTCGCGTCAACGCCATCGCGCCGGGGCCTATAGAAGACACGGAAGGCATGAAGCGGCTCGTCCCGCCCGACGTGAAAGAGAGGCTGCGAAAACATATTCCACTTAGACGCTTCGGCCTCATACGCGATATAGAGCAATCCGCCGTCTTCCTCTGCTCGGATGCGGCGAGCTTCATCAACGGCACGGTGCTGGTGGTTGACGGCGGCCACTGGCTCTCCACGAGTCGCTTCACGGATGCTTGAGCTAAAGCCAGCGACATTTGAGGATTTTGTAGTCGATGCGGCACGCGGCAACGTGGTGCCTGTGGTGCGTACCGTGCTGGCCGATTTACAGACGCCCGTGGGCGCGCTCATGCGCGTCGCGGGCGATGCTCCCTACGCTTTCCTGCTCGAATCCGTTGAGGGCGGCGAGCGCGTCGCGCGCTACTCCTTCCTGGCCGCGAACCCCGAGATGGTTGTGCGCGGGCGAGGGGAGCGAACCTTTATAGAAGTTGGCGGCGAGAAGATGACAGAGCGCGACGAGCGGGCCATAGATTTTCTGCGCGAGCACTTCAGGGCCAGAAAGCTTGCGCGCACGCATAGCCAACTGGCCCCGCTGGCGGGCGGCGCTGTCGGCTTCTTCTCCTATGACGCTGCGCGCTGGTTCGAGCCCGTGCTGGAAAAGGGCTACGAGGCGGCGCCGCTCGCCTCGGACGACGCCGTCTGGATGTTCTTCCGCACGGTGCTAGCCTTTGACCGCGTGCGCCAGCAGATGCTTATCACCTCCGTAGTCTTCACGGAAGAGGCAGGCGGGAGCCGCATACGCCTGCGCGAGCTTTATGACAGCGCAGTGGAAGAGACCGAGCGTATCGAGAAGCTTCTGCTTGAAGCTCGCTCGCTCGAAGCCGCCGAGACGCTTGAGCCGGACGAGGCGAGCGCTTCCGCGCAGTTTCAGTCCAACTGGCCTCGCGAGAAGTTCGAGCGTGCCGTGGAAGAAATAAAAGAGCGCATAGCCGCGGGCGAATGCTATCAGGCCGTGCTCTCACAGAAATTCAGGAAGCGGGTGGCCGCAACCCCCCTCTCAATCTATCGCGCGCTCAGGGCCACAAATCCTTCGCCCTACATGTACCTGCTGCGCTTAAACGGCGAGGCCGTGATAGGCGCATCTCCGGAGATGCTTGTCAGGTGTCGCGGGCAGCGACTGGATTATCGTCCGATTGCGGGCACGCGCCGTCGCGGCTCCACGGAGACGGAGGACTGGCTGCTGGGCGAAGAGATGCGCACCGACGAAAAGGAGGTCGCAGAGCACATGATGCTGGTTGACCTGGGACGCAACGACCTCGGGCGAGTGTCGGACTACGGCTCTGTCGAAGTCGGAGAGCTGATGTCGGTTGAGCGTTACTCGCACGTGCAGCATCTGGTCACCTCTCTGCGAGCGCGGCTGCGCGACGGGCTGGACCGCTTCGACGCCTTCGCCTCCTGCTTTCCTGCGGGCACTGTGACGGGAGCGCCGAAGGTGCGCGCCATGCAGCTCATACGCGGGCTTGAGCCGGAAGAGCGTGGCATTTATGCTGGCTCCATAGGCTACATTGATTACGCTGGCAACCTGGATTCGTGCATAGCTATCCGCACAATCGTCATCAAAGACAGGGAGGCGACCGTTCAGGCGGGCGCAGGCATCGTGGCCGATTCCGTGCCCGAGCGTGAGTACGAAGAGACGGTCAACAAGGCACGCGCCCTTGTGCGCGCGGTGGAGATGGCGGAAAAGGGGTTATGAAAGTAAAAGGACAAAAGGTTAAAGGCAAAGGGACGAGTCGAAAATGTGCACTGCTTCTGTTTGTGCTCGTCTTCGCTCCTGCCTCGCTGGTAAAGGCGCAGGGCGAGCAGCAGCAGCCTCCGCAGAGCGCTACGCCGCAGGCTCCGAAGAAGAGCAACGAGCGGGCCGGCGCGCCCGGTGCTCAGGCGAAGAAGAAGCCGGAGCCTTTCGACGGTGCTACAGTTGCCAGGATGGCCGAGCAGTGCGTCACGCTTGAGACGGAAAGCGGCGCGATTGTGATAGAGATGCTGGCAGAGGCCGCGCCCGAAACGGCTCGCAACTTTCTCAATCTGGTTTCGACGGGCTCATTCGATACGACCACCTTCAGCCGCGTCGTCAAGGGCTTCGTCATACAGGGCGGCAACCTCTCCACGAGCGAGCGCTGGGGCTCTGCCGACAAGGGCGAAGAGCTGCTGGAACGTGCGCGCCGAAAGATTCTTGACGAGCCTAATTACATCAAGCACGTGCGCGGGATAGTCTCCATGGCAAGACCCGAGACGCCGAACGGCGCCAGCACTCACTTCTTCATACTCGTCGGCGAGGAAGCCCCTACGCTGGATAATAAGTTCGCCGCCTTCGGTCGAGTGATAAAGGGAATGGAAACCGTCGACGCCATCAACAACATGCAGACGGAAGGCGACAAGCCGGTCAAGCCTGTGCGCCTCACACGCGCCGCCGCAGCGCCGTGCGTCAAATGAGCGGCAACGCGCCCCCGGCTCAACCGAATTGGCTCTATGCGAAGAATCAGGCCCTCAATCATCACGCTCTCACTTTTGCTCACACTAGGGGCTTGCGTTGACCGCAACGGCCAGAAGCCCAGCCCGGAGAATGCCAGGCGCGCTCTGAAGCTGCGCGGCATAACATTCGACGAGAAATCGTTTCTGTCTCACGCGGCCGGCGGTGATGTCTGGGCCGTGAACGCTTTTCTGGCCGCAGGGATGAACCCGAACATCAGGAATGAAAGGGAGGAGACGGCGCTGATTGAGGCTGCGGCCAGAGGCGACCTGAATGTAGTCAAGGCGCTCGTGGACTCCGAACTCACGGACATCAACGCCGTGGATAGAGATAGATGGACGGCGCTCATGCGCGCTATAACGAACGAGCGCAAGCAGGTCGCGGCCCTGCTGCTTGAGAAAAATCCAGACCTGAACCTTCAGGAGAAGTTCGGGCAGTCTGCGCTCATGATGGCCGCGTGGCGCATGCCCGAGCTGGTGCAGGCCATGCTCGACAAAGGGGCGGACGTGAACCTGCGCGACGCGGACGGCGAGACCGCGCTCGTGCGTGCTTCGCTGACATCCCGCCCTGATATAGTCAGATTGCTCATAGAGCGCGGCGCGGAAACTAATCTCAGGAACAAGTTTAACGCCACCCCCCTGATGTTCGCCTCAGCCGGTGGCCAGCTCAGCGTGGTGCGCGAGCTGTTGAGGGCGAAGGTGGACGTTTCCGTCAAAGATTACAAGGGGCGCACAGCGCGCGATTGGGCTTTGAAGAACGGCCACACCTCCGTCGCCGACTTGCTGCGCGATGCGGAACAGGGGAAAGTATGAAGTAAGCAGAGAAGCTGTTCGCCTTGACGGCTCGAAATCGCTTACTGCCGGGCTCGTTTACTTTTATGATTTTAGTTATAGACAATTACGACTCTTTCACCTACAACCTGGTGCAGTATCTGGGCGAGCTTGGCGAGCAGGTGGATGTGCGCCGCAACGACCGGGTAACGGTCGCGGAGGTTGAGGCCGATTGCTGTCCGGATAAGATTCTCATCTCGCCTGGGCCGGGCACGCCCGATGATGCGGGCGTCTCGCTTGAGATGATTGACCATTTCGCGGGGCGCATCCCTATCCTGGGCGTCTGCCTGGGGCATCAGGCGATCGCGCAGGTCTTCGGGGGCCGGGTGGTGCGAGCGCCCGAACTCGTACACGGCAAAGCCTCCGAGATTTGCCACGACGGCAAGACCATCTTTGAAGACCTGGAGTATCGCTTTCAGGCGGGGCGCTATCACTCGCTGATGGTCGAGCGAGAGAGTTTGCCGGAGAGCCTGGAAGTCTCGGCCACCACGCCCGAAGGCATCATCATGGGACTCCGCCACCACAAGATGAAGATAGAAGGCGTGCAGTTTCATCCGGAATCAATCCTCACCACAGAAGGCAAAAAGCTCCTGGCCAATTTCCTGAAGCTCTGACGCCGCTAAGGACAGAGCGGAGCGAAGTCCTGCTTCGCCCTTTCAACTTTATTTCTCCGTCCTGCATGTTAAACCTTGACGGCTGGCGCCCTGAATCGGTTATGCTGGCGAGCGAGTGGTTTGGACGATATTTAAAAGTTTCAAGCAGGTTTGCCTTTGCCCCATTAATCTCACTGTTCCTTGCTGCAAATTTACTTTCCCTCGGCAGGACAATATTGAATGAGTTCCCCCATACCGGCACAAGAGGTGCGCGCCCGGGCCCAGCGCGAGCAGCATGGGCGCGTCCTGATAGTCACGGACAACCCGCCTTCAATCACATTCACACACGCGCTGGAAGACGCTGGCCTTAAGTTAGTAGGCATGAGCAGGTCTGTCGGCGCGCTGATAGCCCTCAGGCGCGAGCGACCGCACATAATCATCGTTGAGGAGCGCTTGCACGGCCTGAATACTAAGGAGCTTGCCAGCCAGTTGCGGCGCGCTGAAGAGAGCTCTGTTCCCTTCATCCTCGTAGGCGCACGCGAAGCCACGCTTGAGGTGAGGCGGTCGGCTCTGGAAGCAGGCGCTTTCGATTACTTCCAGCTTCCGCAGGAGCTACCCCTGCTCATCGCGCGCTCGTCACAACTGGTCTCCGTTCGTCAGAGCATAGACCATCTGCGCTCGGAAGCCGACAGGGATTACCTGACGGGCCTTCTCAATCGCAGGCGCTTCCGCACGGCGCTGGGCCAGGAGGTAGAGCGCTGGCGCCGCTACAATACTCCATGCGGGCTGGTCATAGTGGACGTTGACCACCTGAAGCGTATAAACGACACGCACGGTCATTCGGCCGGCGACGTGGTGATTCGTCACGTCGCCGGCGCTCTACACCAGATGTCGCGTGACAACGACACGGCGGCCAGACTGGGCGGCGAAGAGTTCGCGCTGCTTCTGGCCGGAGCGGACGCGGAGAAGGCCCTGCGCGCAGCAGAGCGTCTTCGCCAGACGGTCGCATCGGAGGCTTTGGAAGGCATCGGCCTCGTCACAATCAGCCTCGGCGTGGCCTCTTGCCCAGCCCATGCCAACAGCGAGCGGGAGCTTTACGCGGCATCGGACGCGGCCCTCTACACGGCCAAGCGCGACGGGCGCGACCGCGTCTCCGTAGCCCCTTTGATTAGCCTTTGAGAGCCCGGGTATGTAATCTTAAAAAGGGTCTGGTGTCTATGGATAATCCCGAGAGAGACGAGAGAGGAATCAAGCGGGGCGCAACCGTTCTGGTCGTGCTGCAAAGCCCGCGCGAAAAGTGCTGGGGCGTGCTGTATGAAATCTCCGCTGCTGGCATCTTCATGCGCGGGCTGGATCTGAACGCCTTTGACGATTGGACGCAATCGGTCGCGCACGACGAGCCCTTCATCGGCCTGACGGACCTCTTCTTTCCGATGTGGCGCGTAGAGCGTCTGACGCGCGACGAATCGTCTCACGGCGTGCCCTCGCTCGCAGAACAGTTCGAGCGCCGCACCGGGCGAAAGGTAGAGGAGTTTTTGTAAGCTTGAGAAGCACCGGGGCGCTTGCCGCAGGGCGTCCCGGCGTGTTATATCCCATCTCGCGCCTCATTGATTCTGACCGAAATCAGCTTTAGAAGAGTGAGGGGAGCGCTCTTTGTTGTGAAAGCCAGGTCGCGTCAATCTACAGGAAATCCCCCTGAAAAAAGTTGTGTTGCATGTGTGAAACGCTGTTCCATTCTCGCGGCGAGTGTGCTATACTGCACGGCAGTTCTGGGCGGTGAGCGCCGCGTCGGACGCTTTATTAATCACGAACGCGAAAAGGAACAGTAGAAAGAGATGTATCAAATGGCAGACGACAGAATGAGCGCTGACCGCGGCAAGGCCGTTGAAGCGGCGCTGCTGAATATTGAGAAGAAATTTGGCAAAGGCTCAATCATGAAGCTGGGCGAGCGTGTTGTCTCGGACATCCCGGCTATTTCCACAACTTCCATCAGTCTCGACGCGGCCATAGGCGTCGGGGGCGTGCCCAGGGGGCGCATCATAGAGATTTACGGCCCGGAGTCTTCGGGCAAAACCACGCTCGCCCTGCACATTGTCTCGCAGGCGCAGAAGGCGGGCGGCGTTGCGGCCTATATCGACGCCGAGCACGCAATGGATGCGGAGTACGCGGGCAAGCTCGGCGTAAACGTTGACGAGCTTCTCATCTCGCAGCCGGATTCCGGCGAGCAGGCTCTGGAGATTGCCGAAGCCCTCGTGCGCTCGAACGGCGTTGACGTGATAGTTATAGATTCGGTCGCGGCGCTTGTCCCGCGCGCCGAACTCGACGGCGAGATGGGCGACAGCCTTCCCGGCCTGCAGGCGCGCCTGATGTCGCAGGCTCTCAGAAAGCTCGCGGCCATCGTGTCGCAAAGTAACACCTGTTTTATCTTCATCAACCAGATACGAGAGAAGATCGGCGTCATGTTTGGCTCGCCCGAAACTACCACGGGCGGACGCGCCTTGAAGTTCTACGCCAGCGTGCGTCTTGATATTCGCCGCATAGGCGCGATCAAGGACGGCGACCGCGTAGTTGGCAACCGTACCAAGGTCAAGGTCGTAAAGAACAAGGTCGCGCCGCCTTTCCGCGAAGTCGAGTTCGACATAGTCTACGGCGAAGGCATCTCGCGCGAGGGCGACGTGCTTGACCTTGCGGTTACGAACAAGGTCGTGGAGAAAGCGGGCGCGTGGTTCTCTTACAGGGGCGAGCGTCTGGGACAGGGACGCGAGAACTCCAAGCAGAACCTAAAGGACAACGCGGATCTTCTGGCCAGAGTAGAGAACGAGGTCAAGGTCGCGCTCGGCATTCCTACGGCCGACGTAGTCACGGAGGCTTCGGAGAATGAAGAGGCTGCCGCGCCGGCTGCGTCCAGCCGCAAGGCCGCCAAGTAAGAGAAAAGTAAGAAGACAAAAGGCAAAAGTGAAGAGGGTTGGAATCCATCCTCTTCACTTTTTTCCTTTTACCTTTCTCAATTTTTACTTTATTGTCTCTGTCGCTGAAAGAGAGATAATGAAATCCTTCCTGATAAAAAACGGCACGCTCGTCACGGTCGATGGCCTTGATTCTGTATTGAGGGGCGACCTGCTCGTGCGCGATGGCCACATAGCCGAAATTGGCGAGCGGCTGGACTATGCCGCGGACGAGGTGATAGACGCGCGCGGGTGCGCCGTGCTGCCCGGCTTTGTGCAAACCCACATACACCTTTGCCAGACGCTCTTTCGCGGAGCGGCCGACGATCTTCCCCTGATTGACTGGCTCAAGCGGCGCGTGTGGCCTATGGAGGCTGCGCATACGCCCGCATCCGTGCGCGCCTCCGCGCAGCTTGGTATAGCCGAGATGATTCAGGGCGGGACGACCTGCGCGCTCACAATGGAGACGGTCAATCACACGGCCGAAGCATTCCGCGTAGCCGAAGCTGCGGGTTTTCGCGCGACCATTGGCAAGTGCATGATGGACAAGGGCGACGGAGTGCCCGCAGAGCTTCACGAAGAGACCGATGCTTCCCTGAGCCAGTCTCTTGAGCTTTTAGAAGAGTGGAACGGTCGTGCCGAAGGGCGGCTGCGCTACTGTTTCGCGCCGCGCTTCGCCGTCAGCTGCACGAAAGAGCTGCTCTCGGAAGTCTCCAGGCTGGCGCGTGAGCGTAAGGTGATGATTCACACGCACGCTTCGGAAAACAGAACAGAGATAGAGATGGTCGAGCGCGAGACGGGAATGCGCAACGTGGTCTATCTGGATTCGCTGGGGCTCACAGGGCACGACGTAGCGCTAGCGCACTGCGTTCATCTGGACGACGCGGAGATCGAGCTGCTGGCGCGCACAGGGACTCAGGTGCTGCATTGTCCTTCATCGAATCTGAAGCTCGGCTCGGGCATAGCGCGCATCTCGGAGATGCTTGAACGGGGCGTGCAGGTATCGCTGGGCGCGGACGGCGCTCCGTGCAACAACCGGCTGGATATGTTCACGGAGATGCGCACGGCTGCGCTCCTGCAAAAAGTCCTGTCAGGCACGGAAGCTCTGCCCGCCCGCCGCGCGCTCAGAATGGCAACGATTGACGGCGCTCGCGCTCTTCAGCTGGAGAGCGAAATCGGAAGCCTCGAAGTGGGCAAGCGCGCAGACATCTCAATCATCAACCTTGAGCGCACGCACGCCTCCCCGCACACCTCCGACCTCATCTCCATGATCGTCTACGCATCGCAATGCTCGGACGTGGAGACGGTTCTGATAGACGGCCGTGTGGTCATGCGCGAGCGCAGGCTCCTGACTCTGAATGAGCGCGATGTAATAGCGGAAGCAGACCGGGAGTCCGCGCTCCTTATAGAGCGGGCGGGTCTAGCCTAAACGCGTCCGACAGGCGCTACAGAATTGCTGGCTTTCCTTCATCAAAAGACCTATCCAGAAGAGCGGAAAACAGAAGAGCATCATCATGGCGAAGGTTATCCAGCCCCCGTCGGAAATCTTTTCTATGGTGAAGGGCGGCGCGGTGGACTTGCAGTACGGGCATCTGTAGCCGGCTGCAGGCGGCTGAGGACTGCTCGCCGCAGGCCGCACTGCCGGAGGCGGCGCATAAGCATTATATGATGGAGGCGTGTAGGCCGGCTGCCTCTCCTGCGTGGCAGTCCGCGTGTTAATGTCGCCCGTCGGCGCACGGCCCGACAGCCACAAACTCGTCCCGCAGCCTGTGCACGAGCGCGCATTATCATCATTCAAAGTTCGGCAGGTATCACATCGGATCATCGGGGGCCTCCGAAAAGCTAGAGAGCGAGGGCAAATAATCTGCGCCGCGCAGTTTATATCACGAAGTATACGGGCCGACAGAGCGCAAAGTTAGATTTGTGTGAGGCGGGAAAGCCCTCAAGACAGACCTTCGGCCTGTGCGTGCGCGTAAAAAACGCCCGCCGCTTCTCAGCCTTCTGATTGTGGAGAGCCAGCCGAACCCTGAGCCTGCTTAACAGGGCGACTCATGAAAGGGACCGTTATGACGCACGCGCCTACTGCTCGCAGAAGTGCGCGTAGCAATGAACGATGCCTTCATTAAATTCGTCGCCGCAGGGAATATGGGTTTCACCATATTTAGCTATACACTTTTCATAATCTGCCTGTACCTTCTCCAGACAGTGTAAGCACTTGTCCTGCGGGTCGGCTTTTACGTTTCGTGTAGTAGAGGCGGAAAAGACCAGCATCAGCGCGAAGAAAACTAAAGCGGTTGACAGATAGCCGAGCGTTCTTCTCATGGGAAGCTCCTTCTGATTGCTAAATGGCGCGAGGGATTTGTTTCAGACGGAAGCGTTCCTATAATCCACCTTCACAGGAAAGTCAATAATTTATCTGGCCCTGCGGACCGCAGTGGCTCGGCTACTTGAGTTGGGAGGCTGTAAAAATGGCTGTGCCAGCTCTGATGTTGCGCGCTACGGGGGGCGTAGGCGGCGTCCGAGCTGGCACGGGCGGGTACTATCGATTCGGGCTTTGGATGTCGTCTCTGGGACCAGACTGGCGTTTGGGCTGCCAGCCCATCCTAAACGCGCAGAATTATACATCTCTTTGCGAAACTGTCAACGATTTTTTGTGACTAATTCGACAAAAAACAGCTCGACCTTACTCTGTTTGACACCCAAGAGTTGAGCCTTTATACTGCCTTCTTTCCGTCTGTTAGAGAGCGTGTGATAGATCCACGGCCAGGTAGCTCAGTCGGTAGAGCGCGGCCCTGAAAAGGCCGGCGTCGGCGGTTCGATTCCGTCCCTGGCCATCAAGAAAGTCCTAAATCTAAAGTCCCAAGTCAAAAGAAAGTCTTTAGCTTGGGACTTTAGATTTTAGGACTTCTTTTATCTTTGCCAGTAATGCTTGATTTTGTGGCCGAGCAGGGGGAAGGGGACGTACTCGGCCTGGCGTCCGGCGCGGCGCAGCTCTTCCACCATGCGCATAGCGCCATCAGCGTTGCGCGTGTGCACCATTATGGTAGAACCGCTCTGGCGCTCCGGGTGCGAGGCCAGCCATGCAGCAACGGCGTAGCCTGTTCTTTCGTCGTCGGTAGACTCGGCGTGGTAGTGTTCGGGCAGCAGGTCGTGGTCTAGAAAAATCGCGTCGTAAGTGTTTGCGTTCAGGAGCTTCAAAGCGCCTTCTACCGTTTCTGTTATGTCGAGGTAGTCGTTCTTGAATCGCTTTGTGAACCAGGCATGGCGTCGCGTGTCGTCGTCAAGTAGAAAGACGCGAATCGGATGACGCTCGGCCATTGCGTCTTCTATGCCGAGCTTTCTCAGCATCCCCTTCCAGATACTCATCTATTACGGATTAACCTCGCGCGGTGAGATGGTGGCCATGACGTTTGGACATGCTTGCAATCAGGATTTTCATGCGAAGCCTGACTATAACACAGACGGCCACGCGCGTGTCGAGACCAGGGGACACTATAGAAGCGGCGCTTTCATTCTTCACCGAGCGATTTCTGGCTCGCGTGCGCCTTATGCTACGCTCCTGAGTTTAAGTAGAGAAGATGAAGCAGATATTGCAGAACAATAAGACGGGACGGCTGGAGGTAGTTGAAGTGCCGCCGCCCGTAGCGCAGAGGGGACGCGTGCTGGTGCGCACGGCCCGCTCCTTAATCTCCGCAGGCACGGAGCGCATGACCGTAGACCAGGGCAAAAAGAGCCTCCTGGAGAGAGCGCGAGAGAACCCGGAACTGGTCAAGCAGGTTTTGGAGAGGGCAAGGAACGAGGGCGTATTGAATACCTTCAACGCCGTCCGCTCAAAGCTCGGCTCGTTCACGGCGCTCGGCTACAGCGCGAGCGGAGCAGTCGTGGCAGTCGGCAATGATGTGACGGAGTTCAAGGCGGGCGACCGCGTATCCTGCGCTGGCGTGGGCTACGCCTCGCACGCGGAAATGCTCTCCGTCCCTAAGAATCTATGCGTGCGGCTTCCGGATAACATCGGCTATGACGGGGGCGCTTTCGGCACGCTCGGCGCAATCGCTTTGCAGGGCGTGCGGCTGGCGGAGCCCCGGCTGGGCGAAGCTGTCGCAGTCATAGGGCTCGGGCTTTTGGGCCAGCTCACCGTGCAGCTCCTGAAGGCAAACGGCTGCCGCGTCTTCGGCATAGATCTGGACGCGCAGAAGATAGAGCTTGCGCGCTCGCTCGGGGCTGAAGGCGGCGCGCTGAGCGACTCGGATGCAAAGCGTGCCGTCACGGAGTGGTCTCGCGGGCGCGGAGCCGATGCGGTGTTGATTACGGCTGCCACCTCATCGAATCAGCCCCTGGAGCTGGCAGGCGAAATCTCCAGATTGAAGGGGCGCGTCGTTGCCGTGGGGATGGTGGGTCTGGATGTCCCGCGCAACCTCTTCTTCTCGCGCGAGCTTTCGCTTCAGGTTTCTATGTCGTACGGGCCCGGCCGCTACGACGCGGAGTACGAAGAGCGCGGGCATGATTATCCCTTCGCGTACGTGCGCTGGACTGAAGGGCGCAACATAGAAGCCTTCCTCGATTTAGTCTCGTCGGGAGGCGTCGATGTTGAAAGGCTCATCACTCACCGCTTTCCTGTAGACGACGGCGAGCGCGCCTATCAATTAATCTCAGGCGAGACCAACGAGCCTTACCTGGGAGTCCTGCTTGAGTACGACATACTGCGCCCCGTAGAGCGTAGAGTCGAGATTACGAAGAGGACGGGGACGGCTGCGGCAAATGGTGTCCGCATAGGGATGATCGGCGCGGGCGGCTACGCGCAGGGGATGCTGCTGCCGCATTTCCAGGGAGCGGGCGTAGAGTTCGAGTCAATCGCAACGGCCACGGGCCTGACCGCGCGCAGCATAGGCGAGAAGTACGGCTTCCGTCATGCCGTAGCCGACGCCTCCGAAGTCATAGCCGACAAGAATGTGAATCTGGTCGTCATAGCCACCCGCCACGACTCGCACGCCGAGCTGGCCGCGCAGGCTCTTAAAAGCGGAAAGCACGTCTTTTTAGAAAAGCCCCTAGCGATGAATGACGTAGAGCTGGAGGCCGTCATTAAGGCGGCCGAGGCGGCCGAAGGCCAGTTGATGGTAGGCTACAATCGCCGCTTTTCGCCGCACGCCCGCGCCGCGTTCGACTTCTTCAAAGAGAGACAGAACCCTATCTCAATCAGCTACCGCGTCAATGCGGGCCGCATCCCGCTCTCGCACTGGATTCAAGACCCTCAACAGGGCGGACGCCGCATCATAGGCGAAGTCTGCCACTTCATAGACTTCATGCATTTTCTGACCGGCGCACGGACCACCCGCGTCTACGCAGAAGCCGTGCAGAGCCGCAACAGCGAAGTCCCGGACGAGGATAATGTTTTCATCACGGTTCGTCTCTCGGACGGCTCGAACGGCTCAATCGCTTACATTGCCGAAGGCGACAAGAGCCTGGCCAAAGAGCGCGTGGAGATTTTCGGCCTGGGCAAAAGCTTCGTGCTCGATGATTTTCGCACCGCCACGCTTCATCGCTACGGGCGGGAAGAGTCTATGAAGCTTCGCAGCCAGGACAAGGGGCAGCGCGATTACGTGATGCGCGCATGCGACGTTGTCCGCGAAGGCTTAAGTGCGCCGATTGCTCTCGATGATTTGGCGACGACTACGCGCGCGACATTTCGCATTCTCGAATCGCTTCGCACGGGGCTTCCCGTGGATGTTTAAGTTTTCCACATGTGGAAAACTTTTTCTTTCAGAGCATTTGGGGCAACGCTCTTGCAATCTCACTTCTGAATGCTATAATCCGCACGCTGTTCAAGGTCATTCGGGCTGACCGGGTCACACCATAAAGAGCTTTCAAGCAAGCAGTAGTTCGGGGTAGAATCTCTTTCAATGTCGTCGGACAACGCAAAAATCCGTTCGCTCTTTCCCGTGCATGATGATGCGGCGGAGGCGGAAGCGTCTGAGACGAATTATCCAGTCTCTTCGCCCGAGCCGGCCACCTGCCGCTTCTGCTTCGGCACGGGTATGGAAGTCGTGGAGGGCAAGGGCGCGCGTCGTTGTCGTTGTCGCACGCAGAGCGCGCAATCGCGCCTGCTGGAAGCGGCTCGCATTCCGCGTCGTTACGACGAGTGCTCGTTGCAGAACTACTATCCGGCCAAGGGCAACGGCACGCAGCTTCGCTCCTTTCAATATGCGTGGCGGCTGGCGCGTGAATACCCGGCCGTGGATCGCGGGCTGGTCTTCATGGGGCCCGTGGGCGTCGGCAAGACGCACCTGTCGGTCGCCATACTCCGCACCCTGATAGAGAAGGGCGTGCAGTGCCTCTTCTACGAATTCGGCTCGCTCCTCAAAGAGATACAGAACTCCTACAACCCGATCTCGCAGACTTCGGAGCTGAAGGTGCTAGAGCCAGTGTTTCAGGCGGAGGTGCTGGTGCTGGACGAGCTGGGCGCGTCGAAGCCCACGGACTGGGTGCGCGACACGATGATGCAGATTATCAACACGCGCTACAACGATAAGAAGCTGACGATCTTTACTACGAACTACCTGGACGGGCGCAGGAGCGAGAGGGACGAGACATTAGAGGACAGAATCGGCGTGCGCCTGCGCTCTCGTCTATACGAGATGTGCAAGACCATTCATATTGAGGGTGAGGATTACAGAAAGAAGTTTGACACGCAGCAATTATAAAAGCGTTGACGAGTGATAAGTGACAAGTGAAAA
>DASVVZ010000406.1:0-5095 GCA_036389875.1 Pyrinomonadaceae bacterium | reverse complement strand
TCGTGCCGTCCTGATTCAGGCTACAGGGCGAGACCCAGAGTCCGTGCGTGTGCAGGTTCGTGTGCATGAAACATTCGGGCTGGGTCTCGGACGGCTTGGAGACGACCTGCTTGCTCATGCCCTGCATCCCGCCCGACTCGCAGGGGTCGTCAAATCCGGACTTGGTTGGAAGGCCATTTTTGAGAACCAGATTCAGCGTTGTGCCGGGGTCAACCAGCATGGTGGGGCCGGGCACGTCCTGGTTGAAGATGGGGATAGATGCTTTAGCTATCTCTCCCTCGCACTGGTAGTTCCAGCTAGTCAGCTCGCAGTCCAGCGTCAGGTTAAGCGTGCTGCGCCCGTCTACTACGCGCGGCGTGACGACTTTCGGTTCTGAGAAGGGCGGAGATGTCGCGGAGCTTGTGAAATTCAGGGCGCTCTGCACTCTGGGTCGCCCGCCACCTCCGCCGCCTCCGCGACCGCCGCCGCCACCTCCACCGCCCTGCCCCTGCCCGCCACCGCCGCCGCCCTGGCCACTGCCGGGCCTTTTCTTCTGCGCCTCAACGAGCGAGTCTCCGGCCAGGATGGCGGCAGCCGCCAGCCCCGTTCCTCCCAGCAGGAAACGGCGGCGGCTCACGTTCTCTTTCCGCTCGGCATCCGGCTCTACTTCTGCGCCGGAATCTATTGTCGAATCTTTTTCCTGTAATTCCCCCGGCTCAATCTGCCGCTTTAGAGAGACGCGGCGCTGTTTCTTCCGTTTCATTTTAGTGGAGCCTCCTTCGAGAATCTTTCGCAAGTGACGCTCACCAGCAAAGCCCCATGTGGTTTGAGGCCGGAGCGTCCGGCCAGATTGGCTATACCTGCGTTGGTCAACGCGTCCTGACAGAAAAGCGCTGGCCCGGAATCAACTCGCGGCCCTGGAGCCGTGAGAAGGTGCAGAAGCAGGAACCGTCCGTCCTGCCTGCTCCAATCTGGTGTTAAATCAAAGAGGATGGCGAGGCTACGAAAAGCTTTGCGCGCCATCTATGGCTTGAAAAGACAAAGGGAAGAAATAGATTTCTTCCAGAGAAGACTTAAAGCTACGGGATTTCTAAATTAACTGGCAGCCCCAGGGTAAGTGTGTAGAGCTATAACGGCTAGTGCCTGAAAAGTTGTGTGCCGGAACAGGGGCGCTCGCCTGCGCAGCTTGCGGATAGGGCCGCGCCCTTCCAGCGATTTTCCGCCCGGATTAAGTTAGAGAATAATTGAAGCCGCGCGGGCCGGAAAGCAACCGGCTAGCTTCCGTCTCCCTGCCTCGCCAGCTTGAAGGCTTTGACCTTCTCGCGCATTCTCTGCTTATGAACGGCCTTGAGACCCTTTCGCTGGTCGTCGTTGAGGACGCCGTGCGCCGACTTCAGGTGGCGATAGCGCATCTTGCGCAGGTCCGCCTCGCATTGTGCCACGTCGTCTATGGCCTTCATGACGTCCTGCTCGGAGGCGTCATGGTCGCGTGCCAGGGCGCGGAAGACAATCTTGGCTTTGCGCAGCGCGGCTTGCAGGTCTACCTTCTCAAGCTCGAAGGTCAGGCGCATCTTCTCCAGTTTCTCTTCCTGCTCTTCGGTAAGATTGTGATCCTCTGAGTTGCGCAGCAGGTGGCCCACGCCGCCCACCTGACGCAGAGAACCGCCGCGCGAAGCCCCCTGACGATTAGGCCCACTATGACGGAAATGGGACGGCTCGTCGCCTCCGGTCTGAGCCGCTTGCTGACTCGTCCACCTTCTCATGCGATTAGCTCCTCTCTATCCTTTCGGGAGTAGCCCGGATGGTATCATCTACTGTTAGCGATTCGCAATAAAAATAGGTGTGGAGTATTGCGTCTGCTTGAAATCCAAACAAGTAATTCACCACCGAGAGAGGCCGGAAGAGAGGCGCTGCGGGGGCGTTCAGATAATTACCGTCTGTGCGCTATCCTCTGCGTCTCACTCCGGCCTCTCTCGGCGGTGAATGTTCTGAATCTGCTGTCGAGCTTGGGGGATTAACCGCGCGCCCTCTCCAGCAAGATCATCATGATGAGGCTGAGCAAAGCCAGCGTCTCTTCGCCCTGGTTCATCTCGCCCGTCTTATCTATTTTGAATTTCCCTTCGAAGAAGGCGGGCTCCTTGACCAGCCGCAGGACGGCCGCGCCGTTCGGCCTGAGCACGTCGTAAGCTGGATGAAAGAAATAGCCCGTGAACATGCCCAGGATAGGGATCTCTCCGAAGAGGCTGTCAAAGACCTTTGACCAGGGGTTCGCCTCCTGTATCGTCATCACCACCTGCTCGCCGCTCATGATGTCGTAGCGCGAGCGCCAGAGGGATTTCATTCCCTGCCGCTTGACGCTGCCGAGCACTGCGCCGCCCCGGTCTCTAAAGTGATACCGCGCGGAAAAATCTATCACCCTGTCGGCCCCTATCGTAAAGAGCGGCTGCGTCTGTCCCTCGTCCGCGAAGATTGTCACGGCCTCTTTGAGCTTGAACGCCTTCTGCTTGACGTAACCGATGAGACTGCCGGTGGAGTCCGTGACCGAAAGTTGCCGCGCTATGGCCAGAATCTTGAAAGACAATTGAAGCGGATAATTCACCTTTGTTTCTCCTTCAATCCTCATCATTGAACTTCGGAATAAATAAGAAGGCGGAAGAGGATCGCCCGTGGCCTTCGCAGCCCCGCGATTCTCGTCCGCCCTTCTCGCAATAAGCCGTATGGCCTGCTCATTCTCTATTCAAGGTCGGCCCACGCTCTGCCGTCCTTATAGTGCAGCGTGACCTTGGAGATTTCCAGCAGGTTCAGATTCTCCCACTCTATGGAGTTGCCCTTGCCGTCAACGATTTTCAGATCCCACATCTTGGCCTTCTCTCTGGTAGGGAAGGTAATCTCCACGCTGTCGCCGTTCGACAGAGTATCTTGTCCTAGAACGTCCTCTTCCCAATCGTCCGTGCTGTGGGGCGAGACGTAAAGCTCGTGAATCTCCACGCCCGTCTTGTTGACGAGTGTGAAATCCTGCTTGCCCTGTGCGAAAGCTGCAGACGAAAAGAGCGCCGAGACGGCCAGTAGAGCGAGCAGCGCCCGGACGTGCCGCAAACTGTTAAAAGCTGAGTATTTCATGGTAAACGAAAGTTCCTTTCAGGTAGATGGGTCACAAGTTACTTCCAGCCTCGCCCGCCGGTGGACGAGGGCGCGAATCAGCGCGAAGCGGCGAACAAAAAGAGTTGCATCATCTAGTGACGCTTCAAGAGCGGGGTCTCTCTCTTTGTTGTGCCGCTTCGCGCAAGACTTGCTGAAGCTTCTTATAGGGCCTACGGCTATTCGGTCTCGGCAGTGCCCTTGCCGTCTTTATAGTGCAGCGTGATTTTGTTGATTTCCAGCAGGTTCAGATTCTCCCACTCGATGCTGTTTCCCTGCTTGTCTTCGATTTTCAAATCCCACATGGCCGCTTTTTCCTTGCGCGAGAATTTGATCTCTACGCTCTGGCCGCTCGGCAGCGTGTCCTGCCCGAGTATGTCCTCTCCCCATTCGTCCTGATCGTGCGGACCGATGTAGAGCTTATCAATCTCCACGCCCGTCTGGTTAACAAGGGTGAAATCCTGTGCCGCGCCCTGCTGCGCGCCGCCGGAATTGCTGGTGGTATTCGTGTTGGCAGTCGATGAGCTGTTCGTGTTCGCAGGCGCGCTCGTGTTGCTGGTAGTGTTGGTGGTGGTGTTTGTCGTCGTCGTGTTGGTCGTTTTGTTCGCATTTGCTGGTGCTGTCGACGAGCATGCGGCGCTTGCGAGAAGGCCTCCGACCAGGAAGGCAAGCAGTATCTTGTTCTTCATATGCTGGGGTACCTCTCTCCTCTTAAGTTAGTTATCTTGTACCCGTACGGGATTCGGCTGGTGGCGCTTAGCTGAATGTACCTCAGCCTTGCATTCAAGCGAGGTGAAGCGGGTAAGCACGGAGTAAAAGGGAAGCCTGAAAAAGGAGAGCGGTTGTAATACCTTTCATCCTAAACTGGTAAAGCAAGGCGGACTTTATGCTAAGTGTAAGGAGTAAGTCAATATGTAAAAGCCCTTCCCCCGTCCCGGAAAGTTTCGTTGTAAGGCTACGGGGCTCTAAATATAATGCTCTGGCCGCTCCGGCGCCTCGTAAAAGGGGCCCTATGCGGGCGTGAGAAAATTCTTTAGCGCCTCTTCTTCAGAAAGCTTGCAAAGAAGAGATGAAGCGTCCAATATTAGCGACCTGACCACTGACGCTCTTTATGTCAAAACCGATAAAGATAATTTTCAAAGGGGAAGAATACCTTTTCCTCGGAACGGGAAGCTCTCTGGAGGACGGCGGTGCCATCATCACCGACGCCTCGGACGAAGACGAAGAAGCCTTCGTTTATGCTCAGCTACACTCGAACGGGCTGGTCATTCGCTCAAACGAGATAATCGGCACCATCAACGAGATTCTCTTTATTGACGACGAAAGCGAGGGGATAAATTGAGCAGGCAACAGCTAGCCATGCGGGAGCAGCGCAGCTCCGAGCGCGTACGCGCATCTCTCTTCGCCATCTGGGAGATGACGCAAACCAGCGTCTCAAGCGCGGACGTCATAAACTTCAGCACCGGCGGATGTTTTATGCACAGCCGGAACGGTCTTCCGAGCAGGCCCGAAGTCGACTTGCAGTTAAGACTGCCGACGGAGCGCTGGATACGGGCGCGCGGGCGCGTCATACGCACCAGCGAGCCGGATGGCTTCGGCGTGCACTTCACCGAATTGACCGGCGAAGACAGGGCCATGCTCGGGCTGCTGGTGGAATATTACAGGGACGGGCATTGAGGCGCACGAGCCGGTTCCGAGCATCAAACCTCTCAGCCAAGCCATTAATCCGCAACCGCCTGAGACAAACCATTGACTAGCAGGCCGAGCGCCGTGCTATAGTCTTTGGCATACCTGGGTCGTCAGGTTTGCCCCTCTTAAAGTTATCCGTTATCCATCCTCATTATAATCAAGATCAGCTACCTCCTTTAGAGGCTCGACGATGATTAAAATGCGCTTCTCCCTTTGTCGCGCTGGCTATCTGCGCTCTCTCTTTGCCTGCGCGGCGCTCCTACTACTGCTGCTGCTCCTGCTCTACACT
>DASVVZ010000405.1:0-2238 GCA_036389875.1 Pyrinomonadaceae bacterium | reverse complement strand
GGCCGCCGTGAGGGCAACCGAGACGGCGATGAAAATCAGGAACTGAAGAGTCAGGCTGGTGACGCCTACGAGCCCGGCCAGGGCCGCCGCCAGAGCGCCCACGCCGAACCACAGCAGGACAAACCCGGGCGTGAATATCTCCGCTATGATGAGTATCACGCCTAGCACCGTCCAGAGAATCCAGGCCAAATTTTCCATCGCCTCTTCAACCTTTGAGCATATTCTTCATGACGAACCAGATATTCGCCGGGCGCTCTGCCAGCCGACGCATGAAGTAAGGATACCAGTGCTTCCCGTACGGCACATAGACGCGCATATTATAGCCGGCCCGCGCCAGCTTCTCCTGCAAATCGCGCCGCACGCCGTAGAGCATCTGGAACTCGAACGCCTCCTTGCCTATGCCTTCACGCTGGGCGAAATCTATGGTCGCATCAATCATGCGCTCGTCGTGCGTGGCTATGCCGTGATAGGTGCCGCTCGAAAGAAGCAGCTGCATCACGCGCACGTAGTTGGCGTCCACGTCCTTCTTATCCGCGAAGGCCACATCCGGCCCCTCGTTGTAAGCGCCCTTGCAGATGCGTATCCGCGCTGGCAACTTGAGCAGCTCTTCGGCATCTTTTAATGTGCGATAAAGATAGGATTGCAGGACTATGCCCACGTCGTTGAGGCCGAACTCCGAGCGTAGCCGCTTGAAGATGTCAATCGTCACCTGCGTCACGTTCGACGCCTCCATGTCCACGCGCACGAAGTTCCCGCGCCGCGCCGCGTCTTCCACCACCTTGCGCGCATTCGTATAGGCCAGCTCGGGGTCAATCTCAAGGCCGAACTGCGTGAGCTTGATGGAGACGTTCGAGCGTATGCCAGTCTGGTCTATGCGGTCGAGAATCTCCAGATACTCGCGGACTTCGCCTTCGGTTTCGGCGGGGTTTTCGACCGATTCGTTCAGGTGATCGAAAGAGGCCGTGGCCCCTTTCTCGTTGATGGCGCGTATGGCTTGAATGGCCTCTTCTATGTTTTCGCCCGCGACGAAGCGCGTCGTCATGCGCTTGAAGGGAGCAAAGCGCGTGGCGAAATCTTTCAAGCCTTCCTGCCGCGAAAGGAAAAGGAGTGTGTTTCTTGTAACCATCTCAAAAGCGGTTTTCAGTTTTCAGTTTTGAGTTTTCAGTTCCTGTTTTCAGCTTCGGTATTTACTGAAAACCGAAGGCCGAAAACTGAAAACTATTCTTATCATTTATGCTATTCTTGGCGGCGCCGATTAAGCTTTCACAAATCAGGGCCGCCCGAGTAGAGCCTGCCGCCACGGCCGGCGAAGAGACGAAGAGCGAGAATGCGCTGGAAGCTATTAATCATCACTTCACTGGTCGCCGCAGTTGTCGGCGCAGGCGGCTCGCTTGGACTCGCGCTCGGCCTCACGGGTTCGACAAAGCGGCCCGCGACGCTGGACATCTACGTGATTCTAATGCTGCTTGTCCCGGTGGCGGCGGTCTTTTTCGCAAGCTTCTTCGTCTACCGTCACACGGCGCGATGGCGTAAAGCTCAGGCTTTCTCAACCGCTCTGCTCTCAATCTTTTTGACGCTGACGATTATCATAACAGGCTCTCTGCTGCTTGCGCCCGCGCCCTCCGAGCGAGAAGGCCCGCCCGCGCCCCCCACGCGTAATACTGCCTGATAGTCATTAGCACAAAAGTGCGAGAAAGCAAGCGCCCCTTTCCCGCTTATGGCTCGCGCACGCCCAGGCCGATCTCCTTCTGCACCGGCTTCAAAGCTTCTATGACGAAGCGTATGTGCTCGTCCAACTCTACGCCGAGCTCTTCTACGCCCTGCCGTATGTCGTCACGATTGACCGTGCGCGCGAACGCCTTGTCCTTCAGCTTCTTCCTGACGGACGAGACCTCCAGATCGTCCAGGCTGCGCGTAGGTCGCACGAGCGCGCAGGCTACAAGAAAGCCGCATAACTCATCCGTGGCGAAGAGCGCGCGGGCCATTACGGTATCTCGCGGGACTCCCGTGTAGGTTGCGTGCCCCAGGATAGCCCTGATGACTCTATCCGGATAGCCGCGGCCACAGAGAATATTTGCGCCAGTAAACGGATGCTGGTCTGCGCCGGGAAACATTTCGTAGTCGAAATCATGCAGGAGGCCCACAATGCCCCACTCATTCGCGTCCACATCAGGCCCGCCGTACTTCGGCGCGCACGCCCGCATAGCGGCCTCCACAGCCAGCGCGTGCTTGCGCAGG
>DASVVZ010000404.1:0-3134 GCA_036389875.1 Pyrinomonadaceae bacterium | reverse complement strand
CGGATACCGAAGCGGCCAGCGAAAAAGCAGACGCGGCCCTGAAAAGCATATACCGTCTAATATCCGAAGAAGGCGGAAGCGTCGTTAAGCTAGAGGGGCACACGCTTACGGCTCTGTGGGGCGCGGACATCTCGCACGAAGACGACCCGGAGCGCGCAGTTCACGCAGCCTTGCGTATGATTTCAGAGCCGGATTCGCCGCCGGCCAAAGTCGTCGTCAGTAGCGGGCCAGCCTTCATCAGAGAAGACCTTCTCGCAGGCGGATTGACCGTCTCGGGCGCAGCGATTAACTTCGCAAGCCGCGTCCTCGGTACCGCGCGACCCGAGAGAGTAATCATCTCGCATGAAACTTTCAGACAGGTGCAGGGACTCTTCGAGTTTCGTGAGCTGGAGCCGGAGAGGACGCGCGACCGTATAGCTCAGCCCGTGTATTCGGTCGAGCGCGAGAGGCCCAGCGCCTTCAGGCCGCCCACGCGCGGCATTGAAGGAATCGAGACGCGCTTAATCGGGAGGCAGGGCGAGCTGCAAGACCTGATGGATGCGTGGCTCACCACCCTAGAGGAGCAGACACTCAACGTCGTGACCGTCCTCGGCGAAGCGGGCCTGGGAAAGTCCAGACTCCTTCACGAGTTTTCGGGACAGGTCAGGGCGGTCAACGAATCGGCGCTCTCTTTTGAAGGAAGGGCGACGCGGTCTCTGATGGAAACGCCCTACTCTTTGATACGCGACCTGTTCCTGCGCTTCTTCGAGATTCAGGATAACGACCCGCAGGAAGAGGCGCGCGAGAAACTCGAGCGCGGGTTTACGACTCTTTGCGGGCGCAGCGAAAAGAGCACGATTCAGGCGCACTTTATTGGCCAGCTCATCGGGCTGGATTTTTCGGACAGCCCTCACCTCAAAGCCATCCTGGACGACCCTAAGCAGATAAGCGAGCGTGCGCTTCACTACCTGATTAATTTCTTCAACCACATCGCGCGCGAGCTGCCGGTAGTGATTTTTCTTGACGACATACACTGGGCCGACGCTCCGTCGCTGGACCTGGTGGAGATGCTCACTCGATCCTGCGGGGACTCGCCCATACTGATTGTGGCTCTGGCCCGTCCCGTCCTGCTGGAGCGACGGCCAGCCTGGGGAGAAGGCAACACGTCGCACAGGCGTCTGATGCTCACGCCGCTCAACTCTAGAGAGAGCCGCCAGTTGATAGACGAAATCCTGAGGAACGCCGGACTGGTCCCGAAGGCCCTGAAGGAGCTGATAGTCGGTCGCGCCGAGGGCAACCCGTTTTTCGTCGAAGAGCTGATCAAGATGCTGATTGATGAGCGCATACTCCTGCCCGGAGCCGAAAGCTGGAGCATCGATGAGAGCCGGCTGAAAGAGATCGAAGTTCCGACCACGCTTGTAGGAGTCCTGCAAGCAAGACTCGACAGCCTCTCGTTCGAAGAGAAGCAGCTCCTTCAACGCGCCTCCGTCGTAGGGCGCACCTTCTGGGACGGCGCGGTCGGGCATCTCTCCGAAGAGACGCTTAAAGCTCAATCCCTGAAGCCCTCCATCAGCGAGAGCCTTGAGTCGCTCCGAAACAAAGGCTTCATCTACAGGCGCGAGATCTCAACGTTCGCTGGCACCAGGGAATTTATCTTCAAGCACGCGCTCTTGCAGCATGTCGCTTACGGCAACGTGCTCAGGCGACTTCGCGCGAGCTATCACAGGGCCACGGCCTACTGGCTAATCGAACAGGCGGGCGAGCGCGCGGACGAATACGCAGGCGTCATAGCCACTCACTTCGAGAGCGCGGAGGAAGAGCAAAGCGCCGCGCAGTGGTACGTGCGCGCCGGGCATCAGGCTCGCGTCTCTTACGCGCCCGACGCCGCCAGGACCTATTACAACAAAGCTCTGGCGTTGATATCCGGCGCTCAGGATTCTACGCACAGGACGCTCGCAGAGAGCCGGCTGGCGGTTGAGCTTTACGAAGGGCTGGGGGAAGTGCTGATGGCTCACGCGCGACTGAGCGAAGCCGTAGAAGCTTACGAGAAGATGCGCGGGGCAGCCGAAAGCCAGGGCAACGTCCTGGCACAGGCCCGCGCCCTGGTGGGCCTGGCGTTCATACAGGGAAAAAGGGGGAATCACAAGCAGTCGCTGGAATATTCCGTGCAGGCCGAAAAACTGGCCGCGGAGTTTTACACGCCGACGGGAAAGCGCTGGGCCGCGCGCAGTCTGATTAGGCAGTGCTGGGCGTATTACTGGCTGGGGGACGCCGCGAGCGTGCTTGCTTTGACCGAGCGCGCTCTGGCGACGAGTCGTGAGATAGGAGATGAGGGGCGCAGGGAGCAGGCTTTCAGCCTTCACCTGCTGGGCGCAATCAACGAGAAGACGGGCCGCTTTCAGGAGGCAGAACAGTACAAAAAGCAGGCGCTCGATCTCTTCAAGGAGATAGGCGACCAGCGCAACGAGTGCCAGCTAACAATCAGTCTCGGTGAAAGCAAGCGCCTGCGCGGCGACTACAGAGCCGCCATTGAGTATTACGAAGAGGCGCTAGCCCTGGCGCGCGAGATTGGCGACCGCGTGGGCGAGATACTCTCCCTGAATAACCAGAGCGGGGCGCGCATAGGCCAGGGCGATTACGCAAGGGCCGAGACAGACCTGCACCTCGTAATCAAGATGGCCAGCGCCGCGGGCCACCACGTTCTCTCAGAGTCATATCGTTTTCTGGCGGAAGCCTATCTCGGTCAGGGAAAAATCAGCGAAGCGCTCGAAGCCTGCCTGACGGCGCTGGAACTCGATAGGGAGAATCACGACCATCTGGGCGCAGCCTGGCGAACCCTTGCGCACATAGCCGCGGCCGGCTCGCCCCAGACCGTCACGCTCGGCGGCAAAGGATATGACCCCAGGGCCTGCTTTACAGAGAGCCTGAGAGTGTTTACGGAAGCGGGCATGGAGGCAGAGAAAGCGCGTACGATGCTGGAATGGGCGCGTTACGAAGAGCAGCAGGGAGAGGCCGGCCGCAGCCTCACGCTGCTTCGCGATGCGGAGACCACCTATGCGAGCCTCGGAATGAAGATGGATGGCGGAACTTCAGGCACAGACGAAAACAGCCGGCAAAGAGAGAGCCGCTAAATCACACGAAAAGGCACGAAAGCT
>DASVVZ010000403.1:0-5716 GCA_036389875.1 Pyrinomonadaceae bacterium | reverse complement strand
GAAGGGAGACGCTTACACCTTCAAGGAATTCGACGAGATGTTAAAGAGCGCAGGGTTTAGCAGGAACGAGCTTCATCAGCTTCAGCCTACGCCGCAGCAGGTCATCATCTCCTACAAGTAGAGGAAAGATTTTCGGCCCTGCTGACAGATGTCCTCTATCAACACAGTCACGCGCCCGAGCCTGCGCCCGGTTCTCGTCTGGATTCTGCTCTGCATCATCTGGGGCTCTACGTGGGCCTTCATCAAGCTGGGCCTGAACGACCTGCCGCCTGTCACCTTCGCCAACGCGCGGTTCATCATCTCCGTCGCGCTGCTCCTCGCCATAGCGCGGGTGCGGCGCGCCCGCTGGCCGAAGACGCGCGCCGAGTGGCGGCTGCTGGCGACGACGGGCTTTCTTCAGTTTACTGTCAATTACGGCCTCATATTCTGGGGCGAGAAATATATCTCTTCGGGCCTGGCGGCGCTCCTGCAAGCCACGATTCCGCTCTTCGGTCTTCTCATCGCGCACAAGTACCTGCCGCAGGAGCCACTGACCTTGACGAGGCTCTGCGGCATCGTCATAGGCCTGGCGGGCGTCGGGATCGTCTTCTCGAATCAACTGGCGCTGGGCGACGCGTGGTCTGTCTGGGGAAGCATTGCGATTGTCGTGGGGGCATTCGCGGCCGCTTACAGCAACGTGCTGCTCAAGATGAGCGACGTTAAGCTGGACTTGAGCGTGCTGGTGGCGGGCCAGATGCTTTGCGGGCTGGTGCCGCTTCTCGCCTTCGGCCTGATAAAGGAGGGCAGCCCGCTCGGCCTTCGCTGGACGACGGCGGCAATCGTGTCGGTTCTCTATCTGGCCCTGGTGGGCTCCGTCGCGGCCTTCATGCTCTATTACTGGCTCGTGCGTAACATGGATGTGACGAACACGCAGCTGATTGCGCTCGTTACTCCGGTCGCGGCGGTTCTCATAGGGGTCGTATTCCTGGATGAAGAATTAACCTGGCGCATAGCGCTCGGCGGGCTAGGGATTTTCGCCGGCATCTGCGTCATCATCTCACGACGCAGGCCACGCCCTGTGGAATAAGTTTTTCCGCCGCACGGATTTTGTTTATACTTCCGCCCGGCCCACGGAATTTTCCGGGACAGGCAGTTACAGGCGACGGGCAGGTGAGCTTTGACTAAACCCGTCCCGTTTTTCGCTTCTCACTCTTTTATGTCCTCCGAGCGCTGGCGACAATTAGAAGAGATTTTTCAGACCGCGCTTGATATGCCGGCTGCGGAGCGTGCGTCGTATGTGGTAAAAGCGTGCGCGGGCGACGAGGAGTTGCGGCGACAGGTCGAGGCGCTGCTCGCACAGAATGACGAGGCGGGAACCTTTCTCGACGAACCCCTGTACGAGCATAGCGGAGTCCAGGCCCTCGCCGATTTAATAGACGATGACCCGGTAATCGGCCAGCGCATAGGCGCGTACAAGGTCGTGAGCCAGATCGGGCGCGGCGGCATGGGAGCGGTCTACCTGGCCGAGCGCGACGACAACACTTTCCAGAGACGCGTCGCCATCAAGCTCATCAAGCGCGGTATGGACACGGACTTCATACTGCGCCGCTTTCGTCACGAGCGACAGATCTTAGCCGCTCTTGACCATCCGTACATCGCGCGGCTGCTGGACGGCGGGGCCACCTCCACGGGCCAGCCCTACTTCGTCATGGAGTACATAGAGGGGCAGCCGCTCTACAAGCACTGCGACGAGCGCCGTCTTTCCGTACGCGAGCGCCTGCGACTCTTCTGCCAGGTTTGCGAGGCGGTTGATTACGCTCATCAGAAGCAGGTCATTCACCGCGACATCAAGCCGAGCAATATTCTTGTAAGCTCTGACGGCGTCCCGAAGCTCTTCGACTTCGGCATAGCCAAGCTGCTCAACCCGGAGCTCGCCACGGACACTAACCCGCAGACGGCGTCCGCTATGCGAATGATGACGGTCGAATACGCCTCGCCCGAACAGGTGCAGGGGCTGCCCGTCACTTTCCTGAGCGACGTTTACTCTCTGGGAGTCCTGCTCTACGAGCTGCTGACGGGCCACCGCCCGTACCACTTCCGCAGCCGGCAGCTTTTCGAGATGGCACGCGTCATCATGGAGGAAGAGCCGGAGATGCCCAGCCTCTCAGTGGCGCGCACAGACAACCTGTTGCCGGAAACGGGAAACACGCTCGACCCTGTGACTGTGGAGCGCGTGTGCGAGCTGCGCGGCGAGACGCCGGCGGTATTGAGCCGCGAGCTGGCGGGCAACATAGACAGGATAATCATGAAAGCCCTGCGTAAGGTGCCGCCCGAGCGCTACCAGTCGGCCCTCTCCTTGCGCGACGACATCATTCGTCACATGGAAGGCGGCGCTGTCTCGGCTCCCGTTTACACGCCCAATGTGACTACTCATCCGACCCACATCATGAGCGCAAAGTCACCTGCGGCGAAATCAATCGCCGTCCTGCCGCTCAAGATTCTGAACCTCAGCCCGAACTCGGACACCGGCGACAAGTTCATGAGCGTGGGGCTGGCGGATGCCCTGATTACCACGTTGAGCGGCGTCAGGCGGCTGACGGTGCGGCCCACGAGCGCAGTCCTGCGCTACGGCGACGAAGATTGCGACCCCTTAATGGCCGGACGCGAGCTGGGCGTAGATTTCGTGCTGGACGGGAGAATAAAGATAGTCGGCCAGCGCATACGCGTCTCGTTGCAGCTGCTGGACGTTAGTAGAAGCGCCAGCATCTGGGCCAATCAATTCGATGAGCAGTACAGGGACGCGCTGGAGCTGGAGGATTCCATCACGGCGAAGGTGGCCGACGCTCTACTGCCACAGCTGGCCGAGGGCGAGCGCGACCAGTTGAAAAAGCGCGGGACGGATAATCCGGGCGCGTTCGACGCTTACCTGCGCGGACGCTACTTCTGGAACCAGTTCACCCCCGAATCTCTTTCAAAAGTCATAGAGTCTTTTCAAACGGCGATTCGTCTAGACCCCAACTACGCGCTGCCGCATGTGGGCATAGCCGATTTCTATAACTGGGCCAGCATCTACGGCATGGTGCAGCCCGTTGACGCTTACTCGAAAGCGAGGGCCGCCGCTCTTCGCGCGCTGGAGCTTGACCCGGATCTGGGCGAAGCCTACGCGGCGCTCGGGCTGCTTGCTTCCAGCCAGTGGAAGTGGGCGGAGAGCGAGCGCCTTTATCAGAAGGCGCTGGAGCTGAGCCCTAACTACTCTCTGGCTCACGAATGGTACGGGAGCCTGCTGACGGGGACGGGGCGCTTCGAGGAAGGGATGCGAGAGATACGGCGCGCAGAGGAACTTGACCCTCTCTCGCCGCGCGCCATGACGATGTCGGCCTGGGCCTTCTACCAGGCACGCCACTTTGACGATGCCGCCGCCAAAGCGCAGCAGATAATCGACCTGGATAAGAATTTCCCGCAGGGCTACATCCAGCTGGGGAATTGCCTGGAGCAGATGGGTCGAGCCGAAGAAGCGGTCAAGGCCGTGGAAAAGGGCATGCGGCTCATGCCCGACTCTACCCTGCCGCAATACGTGCTCTGTTACGCGCTCGTCGCCGCCGGACGCGAGCGAGAGGCGCGCGAAGTCCTGAACGAGATGAAAAAGGGGGCCGCCGAAGGTTACGTCAAGTCATACTTTATGGCTCTGTCGTACGCGGCGCTGGACGAGCGTGAAGCCGCCTTTGAGTTTCTTGAAAAAGCGGCTGATGAGCGCGACCACTGGCTGCTCTGGCTCGGAACCGAGCCCAAGCTGGACACTCTTCGCGCGGACTCGCGATTCAAAGAACTGTTCCGGCAAACAAAGGCACCCATGTCGCTGCTGCAAGACGGCGGCATTGTTAAAGAAGCGTTTACGGGCGACGCGCCTTCCGGGGCAAGGCCGCTGACCGCCCGTCCCGCGCGTTTAGAGCGGCACAGGCTGACTGTGCTTGCAGCGCTTGCGCTATTGGCTCTGGCGGCGGTCGCAGCCATAGGCTATTTCGCGCTCCGCACTCAGCCGGCGCGGCAGGTTACGGCCATCGCCGTCCTGCCTTTCGCAAACGCGACCACCAGTTCCGAGTTCGATTATCTGGGCGACGGACTCACCGAAAGCCTCATAGACGGTCTCTCGCAACTGCCCGGCATGAAGGTCATCTCGCGTGGCTCTTCATTCAAGTACAAGGGCAAGGAGGTAGCCGCGCAGGATGCCGCAAAGGCGCTCGGCGTGGGCGCGGTCGTGCGCGGCCGCATAGTTCGCAGCGACCAACAGCTTCAGGTCAGCGTAGTGCTTTTCGGGGCGGACGGCCAGCAGCTTTGGGGCAGCCAGTACCAGGCCACCCCGGAAGACTTCTCCCGCGCGCAGGCCGAGATTTCACGTGATTTGGCGCGGGTGCTAGCGTCGGGCCTCTCTGTAGATGAGCGTCGGCAGTTCCTGAGGCCCGAGACGGCTAATCCGCAGGCTTTCAATTCCCTGCTCAAGGGGCGCTTCTACTGGAACAAGAACGGGACGGAAAATTGGAAAAAAGCGATTGAGCAGTATGAGCAGGCTCTCGCAGCCGACCCCTCTTATGCTCACGCTTACGCTGAGCTGTCCGGCACGCACAGGCTGCTTGCAATCGGCGATGGCCCCGGCGCTAAAGAACACTGGCTCAAGGCCGAGCAGATGGGTCAGAAGGCTCTGGAGCTGGACGCCGAAAACGCCGAGGCGCACGCGGCGCTCGGCCGGCTCAAGTTCGATGCCTGGGACTGGCAAGGCGCTGAACGATACCTGAAACGCGCCGTCGAGTTGAACCCTAACCACGCGAGGGCGCGCGGCTGGTATGCGCGGTGCCTCAGCATACTCGGACGCCACGAAGAGGCTGTAGCAGAAGCCGGGCGCGCAAGGGAGCTTGACCCGCTCTCGGCGCTCTCCAACGCCGCGCTCGGCGAAGTCCTGCGCTATGCGCGCCGCTTCAAAGATGCTGTAGATTTAATACATCAGACGATGGATAACAGCGGCCCTCTGACGCACCTGCACCTTGGCTACAGCTATCTGGGCGCGGGCAATTATGAGGAGGCGGCAGCGGAATTTCAGGAGGCGGTAAAGCTGGGCCTCAATGATTCCAGCGTACAGATATACCTGGGCATAGCGTACGCCAGGCAGGGAGAGCGAGACCGCGCGCAAATTCTTCTGGAGCAGGCGCAGAAGAAGAATGGGCAATCAACGCCGCTGGAGATGGCGGCCCTCTACGACGCCATGGGGATGCGGGACAGTGCGCTCGCGGTCTTTGAGCAGGCATACCAGAAACGTGACCGCGAGATATACACTGTGGCGGTTGATGCCATCTACGACGGCCTGCGCACAGACCCGACCGTTCAGGACATGCTACGCAAGATAGGACTTGCGCAATAAGCAGGCGGGCCAGGCCTGTCCCTCCCGCGTTTTCCAGCGTTAGTAGATGGGATTAACCGGACTTCCCCTTCAGGTCTCCCTGTGTTCTTCTATCTGGCGTAGCAGGTCTTCATCCGTCAAGGAGGATTCCCAGTCTTCCGGCAGCTCCAGTTGCACGGACTTGGCCCCTCCGCTCGGGGTGCAGACGACGCGCACGCGCTCATTGTTTTCATCAACCCGCGCAGCCTCTTTATTATCCTGATTGTCTGACAAACCGGAATAAGCCTGAGCGCACGTCCAGGTGATTTTGTCTTCGCCCGTTACTTCTCGCTGCATCCAGTAAATCCC
>DASVVZ010000402.1:0-4351 GCA_036389875.1 Pyrinomonadaceae bacterium | reverse complement strand
GGGTGCGCGGGGGGACAGATGCGCACCAGCCTGTCGCCCGGCAGCGTGAGGACCGAAAGGCCGCGCCGCTTTTCGGGGAAAGCCACCACGCCGAGCTCGACCGCGCCCGACAGCACGTCACGCACGATGCGCGTCGTGCGGCTGTATTCGAGGTCAATCTTGGCGGCAGGATAAAGCTCCATGAAGCGGCGCACCACCGGCGGCAGCTCGTGCAGCCCTACGCTGTAGACGGTAGCCACGCGCAACGTGCCGGAAACCGTCCCGGAAAATTCCCTCATGCTTTCCTGTAAAAGAGAGTAGGCGGCCAGCACGCTCCGGCTCTCGCGGTAAAAGACCTCGCCCGCGTTCGTCAGCTTCACCTCGCGTCGCCCGCGCACGCGCTCCAGAAGCCGCCGCCTGAACTTCTCTTCGAGCGAGCGCACCTGCTGGCTCACAGCCGACTGCGTCACAAAATTCCTCTCCGCAGCCTGCGAAAAGCTCTGCGTCTCAACCAAATCACAAAAGATTTTCAGCGTCTCGATCTGCATAAGAACAGTTTTCAGTTTTCAGTTTTTAGTTCTCAGTTAAAAGCAGGGCAGTTGTTCCCGGCCGAAAACTGGAAACTGAATTATAAGTTTGGCTGAACTTAGTAAGCAATATTTTTCATTTTACCTTATAAGAGCGGGGGCGTATCATTTCAATTTCGCATGGATAAGCAGAAATGGCGCGGCGGGCAGTGGGCTTTACCCTATGCTTGTTTGCTTCGTCCGGCGCGGCAGGATTATAATCACCGGCGTTCGGACTTAAAAGTTAATACATCCCGCCAAGGAAGATGTCTGGAGGTCTACGAGAAGCGCCTTCCGGCGAACGAGGAGTGTTTTCCTGACCTATGGCCATTCGTTTGAGCAGGACGTTCATCTTGCGCAAGCTCCACCAGTTGTCGGGCATCGTCCCGCTCGGCGCGTTCCTGCTGGAGCATTTCTACACCAACTCTAAGGCTATGACGGGCCGCGAGGATTTCAACAAGGCCGTCACAGACCTGCAAAGCATCCCTTACATTCTCTTCATAGAGATCGGTTTTATCTTCATTCCGCTTATCTATCACGCGGTTTACGGGCTGGTGATTACGGTAGAGGCGCGCCCGAATAACCTGCATTACCCTTACCCTCGCAACTGGTTCTATCTTGTGCAGCGCATCACGGGCGTGATTCTCTTCTTCTTCATACTCTTTCACGTGCTGAACTTCCGCTTCGGGCTCGTCCCGGGCCTGAACACCATCTCGGTGGCGCACGCGCCGGAGCAGGCGTTCGACATAGTGGCGCGAGAGTTCAGGATGATTCCCATCATGATAATTTACTTGATAGGGATTACGGCCACCGTCTGGCACTTTGCTAACGGCCTGTGGCTCTTCATGGTCGACTGGGGAATCGCCATCGGCGCTCGCGCGCAGCGCCTGACGGGCTACGCCTGCATAGCCTTCGGGCTTGTGCTGCTGGCCGTGGGAATAAACGCCATGATCTCTTTCATTCGTCCCGGAGGATTGCTCGGAGGTATTCTTTACTGATGGCAAGCAACATCAAGATAGCGATTGTCGGCGGAGGACTGGCGGGACTGGCCGCTGCCATGAAGATAGCCGAGGCGGGCCACGAGGTTGACCTGCTGTCCGTGGTGCCGGTCAAGCGCTCGCATTCGGTCTGTGCGCAGGGCGGCATCAACGGCGCTGTCAACACCAAGGGCGAAGGCGACTCGCCCTTTAAGCACTTCGACGACACGGTCTACGGCGGCGACTTTCTGGCGAACCAGCCGCCGGTCAAGGCCATGTGCGAGATGGCTCCGGCCATCATCTACCTCTTCGACCGCATGGGCGTTCCCTTCTCGCGCACGACCGAAGGACTGCTGGATTTCCGTCGCTTCGGTGGAACGCTTCATCACCGCACGGCCTTTGCCGGCGCTTCCACGGGTCAGCAGCTTCTCTACGCGCTGGACGAGCAGGTGCGCCGCTACGAGGTGGAGGGCCGCGTCAAAAAGTACGAAGGCTGGGAGATGATGTCTCTCATAGTGGATGACCACGGGGTCTGTCGCGGACTCGTCGCGATGGACTTGAAGACGCTTGAGCTGAAAGCCTTCAAGGCGGACGCGGTGATTATGGCCACGGGCGGGCCGGGGCTCATCTTCGGCAAATCAACCAACTCCATGGTCTGCACGGGCTCGGCCGTCTCAGTCTGCTACCAGCAGGGCGCGCGTTACGCCAACGGCGAGTTCATACAGGTTCACCCGACTTCGATTCCGGGCGAGGACAAGCTCAGGTTGATGTCGGAATCAGCGCGCGGCGAAGGCGGCCGCGTGTGGGTTCCTCGCGCCAAGGGAGACGTGCGCTCGCCCTCCTCAATACCGGAGAAGGAGCGCTTGTACTTCCTCGAAGAGAAGTACCCGGCCTACGGGAACCTCGTGCCGCGCGACATCGCTACGCGTGAAATCTTTCAGGTCTGTCTGGACGGCTTCGGGATAGGCGGACAGAATCAGGTCTATCTTGACCTGACCCACATCCCGGCGGAGACCCTGGACAAAAAGCTCGGTGCGATTCTTGAAATCTATGAGATGTTCGTGGGCGACGACCCGCGCCACGTCCCCATGAGAATCTTCCCCGGCGTACATTATTCCATGGGCGGCCTCTGGGTAGATTATGAACAGCGCACGAACATCCCGGGCCTTCTGGCCGCAGGCGAGTGCGATTACTCGATTCACGGCGCGAACCGGCTGGGCGCGAATTCTCTGGTCAGCTGCGTCTACGGCGGATTCGTGGCCGCGCCCGCGGCGATCGAATATGCGAAGAATATTGAGCGCAACGGTGGGGACGGCTCCCGCCTCTACGAGCAGGAGTTACAGCTACAGCAGGAGATAAACGACAAGCTCATCAGGCAATCCGGCAACGAGAACCAGTATTTGATTCACGACGAGATGGGCAAGTGGATGACGGACAACGTGACGGTCGTGCGCTACAACGACCGCCTACAGGCCACAGACCAGAAGCTGCTTGAACTGATAGACCGTTATGCCGGCATCTCCATTAACGATTCCAACCTGTGGGCGACTATGGCGCTGCCGCACGCGCGGCAGCTCTGGAACATGCTTCAGCTTGCGCGCGTCATAACCCTGGGAGCGCTCAATCGCAACGAGTCGCGCGGCGCGCACTACAAGCCTGACTTCCCGAACCGCGACGACGAAAATTTCATGAAGACGACGATTGCAGAGTATTCGGGCGAAGGCCCCGTCTTCTCTTACGAAGCGGTTGATGTCTCGCTCATCACGCCGCGCAAGCGTGACTACAGCAAGGGCAAGGCGAAAGAGACGGCAGCCGGAGCGCAGAGTGGCGCGAAAGCCTCGGCCCCGACCGACGACCTGCAAACCAAGCCCAAAGACATAACCGGCGCGGCCGTCTGGGCTCAGAACAAAGAGGAAGTCAGGGACGTGAATCACGGCGGAGCTGAGACGCGCCGCGAGCAGGGAAAATCTATAGAGGACGCAGGGGGTAAATCCGACAAGCTATGAGCGCACATGCTACACACGCGGACGGAGCCGTGAGACGCACGCCGCCCAAATCGGTCGAGATAAAGATTCGCCGCCGCGAAAACCCGGACTCGCCTGATTACTGGGAGACTTTTGAGATTCCCTATCGTCCGAATCTCAACATCATCTCCTGCCTGATGGAGATTCAGAAGAACCCCGTCACGAAGGACGGCAAGCGCACCACGCCGCCCACCTGGGACATGAACTGCCTTGAGCAGGTCTGCGGCATCTGCACGATGGTCATCAACGGGCGCGTGCGCCAGAGCTGCTCGGCGCTCGTAGACCAACTGGAGCAGCCCATAACCTTGGAGCCCATGTCGAAGTTCCCGAACATACGCGACCTGCGGGTTGACCGCTCGCGCATGTTCGAACACCTCAAGCGCGTGCACGCCTGGATAGAGATTGACGGCTCTTATGATTTGGGGGCGGGGCCGCGCATGGATCAGGAGGACGTGGCGGAGCGCTACGCTTACTCTCGCTGCATGACCTGCGGCTGCTGTCTGGAAGCCTGCCCGCAGTACGACGACGACCAGTACATTGGCCCGCAGGCAATCGCGCAGGTGCGCTACCAGAACATGCACCCTTCGGGTAAGATTACGCGCGATAAACGGCTCGAAGGCATCATGGGCGATGACGGCATCACCAACTGCGGCAACGCGCAGAACTGCGTGCAGGTCTGCCCGATGTCGATTCCACTGACCAAGGCCATCTACGAGGAGAACCGCGAGACGGTCGTCCACGGCCTCTTCGGCTGGCTCAGGAAATAGGCCGCCGGACCCGTGCTGAAAGCGAAGGGGCGGAGGCG
>DASVVZ010000401.1:0-10596 GCA_036389875.1 Pyrinomonadaceae bacterium | reverse complement strand
TCTGTTCATCGCTCGGCTTGCCGAACAGGTCGTTGAGCGGCACGTTGAAGTAACGCATGCCCAGAGATTTGACTTCCCTTTCTTCGGCATCTTCGCGATTGTCGTCGTCGCGCAGGTTGATGATGGTCTTGATGCCTATGGAAGCCAGCCGCTTGAATCCATTCTCTTTCGGCTGGCCGCCGCGATAAAGCCCCGCGTTGATGCGATGAAAATTGGGAAGCTCTTTGTACTTAACCTCGTCCTGCGGGCAGACGGCCCCAGCCCAGACGAGAATGGCAAGACAAGTCGAGACGATTCTCACACTCTTAAACACCATCTCTCTTTTCCTTTCTTCGGGAAACGAGCGAAACAGGTTAAAGGGGGAGTTCGGTGCGTCCTAGTTTTAATCAAAGCGCGTGGGAGCGCAAGTCTGTCGTGCCGAAAGCCGGCGGAACTTCCTTTTCCACCAGCGAGCCCGTGCCCGTGCGCTGGCGCACACTGCGCGGCCAGGTGATGCGGAAATGGCTTCCCACGGACGGCCTGCTCTCTACCGTGATTTCGCCTTCCATCAGCTCCACAATCTTGCGAGTGATGGCAAGCCCGAGCCCCGTGCCGCCGTATGAGCGCGCAAGGCGGTCGTCCACCTGTCTGAACTCGTCGAAGATGTAGGCGAGGGCGTCGCGCGAGATGCCGATGCCCGTATCGCTCACCTCCAGACACCAGCGCTCGGCGTCGAGCGGCTTGCAGGCTATCGTCACGGTGCCGGAAGAGGTGAACTTGACGGCGTTGCCCACAAGGTTCGAGAGAACTTGCGAGAGCTTGTATTTATCCATCAGGACCGGCCCGAGCTCAGGCGACACCTCCGTCTTCAAGCCAATCTTCTTGCTCTGAATCTCCGTGCCGTAATCGTCAATTATCTCTTTGATTAAATCCCCAACTTCGAACTTTTCCAGATGAAGCGCGGAGCGCCCGGCTTCAAGGCGCGAATAATCGAGCAGGTCGTTGACCAGCTCAAGCAGCGAGCGGGCGTTGCGCTCCATGCGCATGACCGCTTCCGATTGCAGCGGCGCGAGCGGCAGTTGAGGGTCACGCTGTAGAAGCTGGCAGAGTCCTATGATAACGTTCAGAGGCGTGCGCAGCTCGTGCGTGACGTTCGAGACGAAGGCAGACTTCAGCCGGTCGTGCTCTCGCAGGCGGTCGTAAGCCGCAACCAGTTCGTCGTGCTGGCGCACCTCTTCTGTCGTGTCACGAAAGACCGCTACTGCTCCGACCGCCTCGCCCTGCTCGTCCGTGAGCGGCGTGGCGGAGATGGCTATGACTCGCATCTCGCCGTCGGGCCGCACGACGCGCACCGGCTCGCCCGATATGCTTTCGTGCAGGCGCAGCGAGCGATAAAGCGGCGAAGCCGCCAGCGGCAGCGCATCCCCTTCAAGATTCCTCAGCATGAAGTCTTCTATCAGCGCCTCGGCCCCGTCGCGGAACTCGCTTCGCCGTCTTCCCATTATCTCTGCGGCGGCCGGGTTGACCTTGTAACGCCCGTGACGGTCTATGATGATGACGCCCTCGTTCATCTGGCTGATGACGCTCTCAAGCTCGGCCGCGCGCTCACGCTCCGCGGCGAAAGCCGAAGTCGCAAGGCGCTCTGCGCGGACGCGCTTCGAGACTTCCGAGAGAATTAGAATCAGGTCGCCGCGACCCGCAGAGCGCTCGGTTGTGGGCCAGATAGTTATGTCCCAGAAGTTAGACTCAAAGCGGCCTTCAGCTTCGGCGCTGCGCGGCACCAGATTAAGAGGCAGGCCATAAGTGACGAATGGCTTGCGCGTGCGACGCACGTCCTCCACCACGTCGCTCAGGATTGCTAGTCCGGCGGCTGCTTCGTAGACCCCGCGCCCCGTCAAATCCTCCACCTCTCTTCCGAGAGCGCGAGCGAACATCGGGTTGGTCTTCCTGACAATCAGGCTCTTGTCCAGCACGAGCACGCCGAGCGGCAGCCCATCCATCACCTCTTCTATGAAGGCGCTCTGGGTTTGCAGTTCCTTGAATTTAGTCTCAAGGTGCTCGGCCATGGCGTTGAAGCCTTCGGCCAGGGTGCCGACCTCATCCCGGGTCTCAACCGGCACGCGCTCATGCAGGTTTCCTTCGCCCAGAGTGGAGGCCGACGTGGCCAGCTTACGCAGCGGATTAGTGAAGCGGCCGACGGCCCATACGCCCAGTAGGATTGAAGCCAAAAGCGCTACGGCCCACGTCGCAGTGAGCTTGATGGCGGAGCGGCCCGTCAAAGTATTCTCGGCCAGAGGCACCCCTACGGCCACAGTCCAGCCGTAGGGCTCTACGCGACTGGTCATGGTCATGCGCTCCGTCCCGTCCATCCACTTCCAGCGACCCGGCGACTGCGGCAAATCCAGAAGGTTGATGCTGGTTCCGGGCGTAGCGGGGTTAGGAACAATCTTGCCGCTCCTGTCAAAGACATAGATGAAGGTGCCCGCGTCCGGCGACAACCTCTGCTGAAAGCGACGATAAAGGTCGTCGCCCTCGCCGGCCGACAGCGAGTCCGGACGATTGATTGTAGCTTGATGAGTTTCGAGCCACGATGCGAGTATGCCGCGCGCCGCAGTGGCTTCTATGCGAGCGATTGTTGCGTCCTGCTCCTGCATGCTGCTGCGATAGCTGTTGAGCTGCATGAGGCTTATGATAAGGAGCGGCAGAGACAGAACCGCCAGCATCACCAGCAGCCTGATGCGCACGCTTTGCAGCAGCGGTATTGTTCTCTTCAGCCTTATCATTTTCTTCAATCGCCCGAGAACTGCCTGTCCGTGCGACGCCTGCGCGGAGGAGGCCACACGGAGCTTCTGGTCTCCACAGGAGGCCGCAGGGACGACGCGTAAATCAACACGGTTTGCACCAGCATCTCATCCACAAAACGGCCCACTCGACGCAGAGCGCCGCGCAGGTGCCTGCAATCCTCTTCCGTGACCGCAAATGCTTCACGCCACAGGAAATCTTCTATAACCTGTCGAAAAAGTATCAACTCACGTGCCACTTCATCTATCAGAGCCCCCTGATAGAAGCGAACCTGTGCGAAAGAGCGCAGCCGCCGGACGGTATCCAATATCCCGCGCTCGTCCGAAGCCCCGTCAATCAGGCGCGAAAGCTCTCTGAGCATGTCGGGCAGGTGGTCTACAAGCTGCTCGTATGAGAGCAGAGTTCCCAGGCCCGTGCGGCGTTCCGCGTAGATTCTGTTGGCCCAGGCGCGTACTAAAGCGTCCTCATGTTTTCTAATTAGTGTCTCGAATCGGTCAGGCATGAGAGGTAAAGGGTCGGGGCCGTAAGCTCTCTTCAAGCCGCGGGCCGGTCATCGCCGTCCGGCGGCAGCAGGCGTTGCAGCAGCTGCTCCAGTTGCTCAAAATCAATAGGCTTGGTGACGTAATCGTTGCAGCCCGCTGCGAGCGCGTCTGCATGAAAATCGGATGTGTCATGCGCGGAGACGGCAATGATAGGGACGCGTTTGAGCTGCTCGTTCTGTCTTATGCGGCGCGTGGCGGCCAGGCCGTCCAGAAGCGGCAGGCTCAAATCCATCAGAATCAGATGAGGACGCTCCTTGTTGGCTATCTCTACGGCCTGTTCGCCGTTGACAGCTTCCACAACACGATACCCGCTCATCTCTAATAAACGTCGCATCATGAAGCGGTTATCTTCAAAATCCTCAACCACCATGACAATTCTCTGACGATTATTGCTCATTTATCAGTCCCGAATCCCCAGGCTCAGACTTACCTTCTTACTGCATGACTAGCATACGTTGCGTTTTTTTGTTAAGATGCCGCATCGAAACATGACACACAAACGCATGCTCTTTGGGTCTATTTCGTACACGAAAGATAGCCTGCACAGCAGCCATCTTCCGTGCCATTGAGACCTCAAGCTGAAGGTACGTGACCAATATGAAGCCGTTAAAATCGGAGGTAACAGACTCAAACACGCTGGAAGAGCTTGGGCGTGCCTCCGTACAAATCGTTCACGACCTGAAAAACCAGCTAAATGGTCTCAAACTCTATGCCACATTCCTGCGCAAGCGCATGGAGAAGGCTCAGCGCCCTGAAGATGAGCGCGAGACGGTCGAGAAGCTGATTCAGGGATTGGAGCGCGCGGCCCTGGATATGACGACGCTCGTGCGGCTGGGCCGCCCCGTGGAGCTTCGCCGCCAGCCGAGCGTCAATCTCTCTCCCCTACTGGCCGAAGCCTCTAACGGCACGGGAGTATACGGGGGCGATGATGAATCATTCAGAGGCGAGTTCGACGCGGCTGCGCTCTCCGAGGCGTTCAAAGCAATACATACGGGCGCGCAGTCTCTCTCCCCGAACAAAGATGAGGCTCAGCCTCTTGAGGTCTTTATCAAACGCGTCGAATCGGAAGCCATGCCACAGGCTCTGATTGAATGGCGCGGGCTTAAGACCGCCACGGACCCATTTCATACTTACGCGGGCAGCGACGCGCTGCGCATGTCGCTCGCAGCGAAAATCATAGAGGCGCACGGCGGAGAGGCACGCTATGAAGCGAATACTCTCAGCGTTCGTCTACCAATTAATGCAGAAGGCTGAACGTGGCAGTGATGAATAAAAAGAAGGATTCAGGTCGAATGCTCTCTCTTTAATTCATCACGCGCGGCATTCCGGCTTCTGACTTGTCTTAATGGAGCGAATTCAAGGTGGAACGTAAAGACGCACGCATTCTGGTAGTAGATGACGAGCCGATGATGGCAGATTCTCTGAAGCAGAATCTGGCAGAGGAAGGTTATACGGTGGACACGGCCGCGACGGGGGCCGAGGCTATAGAGTTTTTTGACCGTGGCGGCCATCATCTGGCTATCTGCGACCTACAGCTTCCGGACATGGACGGCCTGGAGGTGATGCGCCACATGAAGGACACGCATCCTTCTACGGAAGTGATCGTGGTGACGGGTTACGGGACTGTGGCGCGAGCCGTAGAAGCCACCAAGGCGGGCGCGTTCTACTTCGTGGAGAAGCCCTTCGACTTCGAGCAGATGCTTCCGCTCGTAGAGCGTGCTCTTGAGAGCCGCGAGCTGCGCGAAGAGACCGCCTCCATGCGTCGCCAGCTCTCCACGCGGGCCGAGTACTTCAACATCATAGGCGCGTCGCGCCAGATGCAGACCATCTACGAGACTATAGAGTCGGTGGCCAAATCGGACGCCAACGTTCTCATAGTAGGCGAGAGCGGCACCGGCAAGGAGTTAATCGCCAACGCCATTCACTACAACTCTCTTCGAGCCAAGAAGCCCTTCATCAAGGTCAACTGCGCCGCGCTGCCTAAGGAGCTTATTGAGTCGGAACTCTTCGGCCACACGAAAGGCGCTTTCACGGGCGCGCACGCCGACAAAGAGGGACTCGTGCAGCACGCTGCGGGCGGCTCGCTTCTTCTGGACGAGATTGCGGAGATGCCGGTGGAGCTGCAGCCGAAGCTGCTTCGCGTGCTGCAAGACCGCAGCTATCGCAAGGTAGGCTCCGAGAAGACCTACGCCGTGGACTTTCGCCTCATCTCTTCCACGAATCGCCTTCCGGCCGACGCCATACGCGACGGGCTGTTGCGCGACGACCTCTTCTATCGCATCTCGACGATTACGATTCACGTTCCGCCCTTGCGGGAGAGAACCGAGGACATACAGCTTCTCACGGACCACTTCCTGAAGGAGTACGCGCACAAGTATGACCGGCAGATAACGGGCGTCTCGCAGGCTGCGTATCAAAGGCTCTTCGCGCATGCCTGGCCGGGCAACGTGCGCGAGCTTCAGAACGTGATAGAGCGCGCAGTCCTTCTTGCGAAAGCAAACAAGATAGAGCCGGTTGATTTGCCCTTCGACAACGGCAGCGTTCCGGAAGGCGGCGCACAGGCCGGGGGCTGGGACGTGCCGCCCAACATGACCCTCGAAGAGATAGAAAAGCTGGTCATAGAAAAGACGCTCCAGAGAACCAACGGCAACAAGCAGGCCGCAGCCAACCTGCTCGGCATCTACCGCCCGCGTCTCTACAGCAAAATCCGAAAGTACAACATAGACGTGGCGCAGATAACCGCCTGAGCCAAAACACATACATGAATTGTTCTGTCACAAGCTCGATTTACAGCAAGGCAGATGTGAATTGCAGTTGAGCCAGCTTGCGCAAGAGCAAAGCAAACCTGTGAAGCTTCTGTGCATATATGCACAGAAGCTTCACTTGTTTGTATTAACCCCCCTCACCTCCGGGCCATTATTATCAAACTTAAACAGTAAGACACAGTAAATGGCTACTAACGAAACTCAATCTTCAAGGTACTTAGAGAAAATTGATGTTTGTCAGTGAACGGACCGCAAGACAAAATCCAGAGTAATAGGACCGAGGGAGAAATTATCATGAGCGTAAAAGCATATGGCACCGAAGCGGCTCAAGCGCCGCTGAAACAGTTAGATATCGAGCGAAGAGATGTGACGCCGCGTGACGTCGAAATCGAAATCCTGTATTGCGGCGTCTGTCATTCCGATCTGCACACGGCTAGAAACGAATGGCATGGCACTGTTTATCCAGTTGTCCCAGGCCATGAAATCGTCGGCAAGGTGGCCAGAGTCGGTAACGAGGTCACAAAGTTCAAAGCGGGCGACCTGGCGGCAGTCGGTTGTATGGTGGACTCCTGCCGGGAATGTGCATACTGCAAGCAGGGACTGGAGCAGTATTGCGAGCCGGGAAATACTCTTACCTATAACTCGCCGGATAAATATTTGGGCACGCAAACCTATGGCGGTTATTCAGAAAGCATTGTGGTTGACGAAGATTTTGTATTACGAGTGCCCGATAATTTAGACCTCGCGGCTACGGCACCGCTACTGTGTGCCGGCATTACCACTTATTCGCCACTCAAGCACTGGCAGGTCGGGCCCGGTAAAAAAGTGGGCGTCGTAGGCATCGGCGGTCTCGGACACATGGCTATCAAACTCGCGAAAGCCATGGGGGCCTATGTTGTAGTTTTCACGACATCACCTTCCAAAACAGAAGACGCGAAGCGCCTGGGTGCGGACGAAGTGGTTTTATCCACTGACGAACAGCAGATGAACGCGCACGCCAGAAGCCTGCATTTGGTTCTGGATGCCGTATCGGCCGCGCACGACGTGAACGCTTATCTTAACCTGCTCAAAGTTGACGGCACTTTGGTGCTGGTCGGAGGGCCTGAAGAACCGCTTCCGGTGGCGGCGTTCAGCGTCATCCCTACAAGACGGAGCTTTGCGGGTTCGACGATTGGCGGCATTGCGGAAACCCAGGAAATGCTCGATTTCTGTGCCGAGCACAACATTATCGCGGACATCGAGATGATCCCTATTCAGCAGATTAACGAAGCCTACGAACGGTTATTAAAGAGCGATGTGCATTATCGGTTTGTGATCGACATGGCTTCGCTGAAAATTTAATGTGGGAGATACCAGTAAAGTTTGGTTTAGTACAGGCGCGGGGCGCGCGTCATGGGCACCGCCATCGCCATGGCGGTTAAGTCCAAAAACCTGCTGGCCCAGGCCGACGCCTGCCGTGAACTGTCCACGTCGCCAGCGCATGACGCCAAGAAGGCATGGCATCCTATTCCACAAAATAACTCTTCTGTTGAATTGGCGTGCCCTATAAGGATTTAATCATCACAGGTGAGGCAGATATATTTACGCCCGAGTCAGGCCGCTGTGAACGGTAAGCTTCTAGCCTGTTGAGCATATGGTGTTGTGAAAACACCATATGCGACACGCTTTAAGAGCCTCATGCATGGCGTCCATGCCTTGATTCTTGCAATTCGATTATGAATATCTTGCCGGGTACAAAAAGCGGCTGAATTTGTAGATAATCCCGTGTGCAGTCTAGATTGAATCGGCCGGGCACTGTCAGGCGCTTCTGGAGGAACGCTGTTTGCCACTAGGGGCAGCGGGTCATTTATAACTGAGTTTTCCGAAGGAGATAGGTGATGGTTTTCGATAATAAGAGGGTTATATCAATCGCTATGGCGACGGCGCTTTTGGGCGGAACGGTCGGGGCTTTTGTCTCCCGCTCGGGCAAGACTGCTGAGACGGCTCAGGTTCAGACTGCCGGTGCTGTCTCGCCGACTACGGCGCAGACGGCGGCACCGCAGACCGCCACGACCACTGACCAGTTGGCCGAGAACACGCCGGAGGCTTATCGCGAAGGTTTCGCCGACGGCGTTCGCACGGCGCTCGACGGCGACAAGTCCGAGACGAATACGGTCATAGAGCGCCAGGCGACTCAGCCGCGTGTGGTTTATCGCAACACCCGTCGCAGCTCCGGGGCCGGCACTGCGCGCTATGACAACAGCCGACGCGTCTACTACGACTACCAGCAGCAGCCGCAGAGGCGCTCTTTCTGGCAGAAGCACAGGGATAAGCTGACGGTAGCCATGGGTGCGGGCGGCGGCGCGGTTCTGGGCGGACTCATCGGCGGCAAGAAGGGCGCGGCCATTGGCGCTCTGGCCGGCGGCGGCGGCTCGGCGCTTTACACCTACAAGATTCGCAAGCGCAACCGCAACTACTAAGAGAATCTTACGAAGAGATAAGCTGCGATGAGGAGCTGTCTGAAGAGCATAGCTTATATCGTCGCTTCGTCGCTCGTCTTCGCATGCGGTTTACAGGCGTGGGCAGTCCCGTTCAAAGGGGCTGCCCATCTTTATGCCGTTAAGGAGGCGGGCCGCGCCGCGCCCGGGCGTGTGAATGAAAGGGATTCGCGTGGCTTTGAAGCTCTTTCGGCGCGTTCCCTTCCCTTCGCCGTCCGCTTTCGCCTGGTAGAAGGGCGCGGGCTGCTGGTCAACGCGTGGATAAACGGCGCCGGCCCATTTAAGCTAGCCATCGATACGGGGGCGGGCGCGACTATTCTCTCGGAACAGGTGGCCCAGGCGGCTCAGGTGCGCTACAGCGCGGGACGCCGCACGACCATCGGCGGCTTGAGCGGCAAAGGCACGGGCATGGGCTGCGAAGCCAGGCTTGGGAGTCTGGCCATAGGTGATAAGAACAATTTCCTTCCCGCCCAGGCAAGCGTCGTCGTCACAAGCAGCCTGCCGCCCGGCGTGGACGGCATTCTTGACCCAACCGAAAGCTACTGGCCGCTGGGGTATGTTATTGATTTTCCGCAAGCGACTATCTCTGCCTTCGACCCGCGCACGACGCCTTTAAGAGTCACGGACGCGCCTGCGGGCGGAACGGTCGTTCCCTGGTTGTTCGTAGGTGCGGCGCGTCGCCCGTTCGTAAGCTTGGATAACGGGCGCAGGGCGCTGGTTGACACCGGCTCAAGCCTCGGGCTGGCGCTGGGTGAGATAGAAGCCCAGAGCATGGGAATTATCCCGCGCGCTCGCGGCAGAGCAAGCGAGGTAAGAGACCTTGGCGGCGGGCGAGTCTCGTCTCACAGGATTGCGCCCGTGACGATTCGCATGGGCACAATGTCGCTGCGTAATGTGCCGACAGACCTGCTCTACGGCGCGGAACCGGGAGCGCCCATCATACTTGGCCGTGACGCGCTAACTCCCTTCAAGCTAACCTTCGACCCCCTCAATCGCCTCATCGGCATAGAGCCGCGTTAAGCCGGAAAAGGTCTATCTCTGCAGGCCCCTCGAAGCTCTACAGCACCACGCATGTGTGTGTCCCTTTTCGTACAGACGTGCCCGGCGCGAGTGGTCTAATATTGCCTCGTTTTGAGTCACAAAACGGGGATGGAATAACTCACCGGCGCGACTGCTCCATAGCCCATAACAATTTTCCTGCGGAATTTAATATGCCCGTCAGCGGTCAATGTTGTAGAGGTGCATAATTCCGGTGCAAAGCGGCAGTGCCCGATCAGGCAACCATAATGAGCTACAATTTTTTTCGGGAGTCCCTTATGTCTGACCAAAGGCGGCGCATCCTCTGCGTTGACGACAACGAGGACAACAGCTCTATGTTAACGATGCTGCTCGGGCTCTCAAGCTACGAAGCGGTTGCCGCAGGCTCCATAGAAGAAGCGTTACAACGGGCTAGAAGCGAGCGTTTCGACCTCTTCATTCTGGACAAGCGATTTCCCGACGGCACGGGCTTCACGCTCTGCCAGGAGATTCGAAGGCTTCATCCGGACACGCCCGTCATCTTTTATTCGGGCGACGCTTACTCATCCGACCGATTAGAGGGCCTGAGCGCGGGCGCGCAGGATTACGTGGCCAAGCCCGACATAGACAAGCTGCTGGATACGGTCAACCTTTTTTTGGCAGCATAGCGCCGAGAGCCTTCTCTAAGAGACTTACCTTAATAACCCCCCAGGGCATCTCGTCATCAAAACAAAAGAGGCCGCAGGCGGGAAGGTAGCATTCCTGCCTGCGGCGATTTTCCTGAGTCCAACGCTTTTCCTCTCAGGAGGTTGGCAAGACTATGCCATGAACCCGCCCCGGCGTTGGTTGCAGTTTTATTGCAGTTTGATTTTGCTCGCTTGTCGAACTGGCCGGCCCACCTGAAATGTCGCGCGCGCACATTCTCCTTTTATACGCGGACTGGCGCGCGACAGTGACACATAATACAATGGCCTTGCCTGCGATAATATTGAGAGCATCATAGCCCGTTCGGGC